>JBEKZK010000178.1:0-7869 GCA_049509935.1 Xanthobacteraceae bacterium
GGACGATGGCGAGCCCGTCGAGGCCGTCGGTCAGGTTCACGGCATTGCCCGCCCCGACGATGACGACGGCGCCGAACAGGAAGAAGAACCAGCCGAGGTCGCGCACGAGCTCCTTGAAGAACGGGAACACCAGCGAGGTCGCGAACGGCGCGCGCCCGAGCTGGGCGATGGCGACGCAGGCGGCGACAGCTATGACGGCCTCGATGGCGAAGCGCGCTCGCGCCGAGACCCCCTTGTGCGATTGCTTGGTGACCTTGAGAAAGTCGTCGTAGAAGCCGATCAGGCCGAAGCTCAAGGTCACGCCGATCACGATCCAGACGTAGGGGTTGGTCAGGTTCGCCCACAGCAGCGTCGATACCAGGAGGCCCGACATGATCATCAGGCCTCCCATCGTCGGCGTGCCGATCTTGGTCACCAGATGCGAGCTCGGCCCGTCGGTACGGATCGGCTGTCCCCTGCCCTGGCGGATGCGCAGGCTGTTGATGATGGTCGGACCGAACAGGAATACGACCACGAGCGCCGTCACCACGGCGCCGCCGGTGCGGAACGTGATGTAGCGGAAGACGTTGAGCACCGAGATCTTGTCGGACAGATCGACCAGCCAATAGAACATCTATCTAGCCTTGCGAGGCGGCCTGCGCGGCGGCCTCGTGACGGGGGAAATGGTTGACCAGCGCCTCGACGAGCGGACCCATGCGCGAGCCGAGCGAACCCTTGACCATGACGGCATCGCCGTCACGGATCGCGTCGAGGAGCCCGGCCTCGAGGCCAGCCGCGGCTTCCGCATAGCCGCCCCGGCGCTCGGAGGGAAGCTCGCGCCAGAGTGCCGTCATCAGCGGACCGGCGCAGAATACGAGATCGACCGCCGCGGCGAGGATCGGCTCGGCGAGACCGGCATGGAGCCGCGGCGCCTCTGCTCCCAGCTCCAGCATGTCGCCGAGCACGGCGATGCGCCGGCCATGCCGCCCGACCGGCGCCTGGCCGAGCAGCGCCAGGGCGGCGCGCATGGAGGCCGGATTGGCGTTGTAGCTCTCGTCGATGACGACCGCGGTCCCGCCGGCCACGTCGAGCACGATGCGCTGCCCGCGGCCGGCCGGCGGCCGCAGCTCGCCGAGCGCACGCGCCGCGACCGCGAGATCGCAGCCGAGCAGCGCCGCGACCGCCAGCACGGCAAGCGAGTTGAGCACCACGTGGCGCCCGGGCGTGCCGAGCCGGTAGGTGATGTCGGCGCCGAGAATGCGCGCGCGCACGGTCGAGCCGTCGACCTCGAGCTTCGCCTCGATGAGCCGCGCGTCGGCATCGGGGTCTTCGCCGAAGCCGATGATGCGGTTCACTCCCGCATCCGTGGCGCGCCGCCGAAGCCGCTCGAAATGCCGGTTGTCGCGATTGAGGACGGCGCTGCCCGAAGGCTCGACGCCGAGGAAGATCTCGGCCTTGGCGTCGGCAATGTCCTCGACCGAGTCGAAGAACGCCAGATGCACCGGCTCGACCGTCGTGACGACGGCGACATGCGGCCTGACCAGGCGCGTCAACGGCGTGATCTCGCCGGCATGGTTCATGCCGATCTCGAACACCGCGAAGCGGGCGCTCGCCGGCAGCCGCGCCACCGACAGCGGCACGCCCCAGTGATTGTTGAAGGAGGCGACCGAGGCGTGGGTCGGCGCTTGCGTCGACAGAACGAGCCGCAACGCCTCCTTGGTTCCGGTCTTGCCGACCGATCCGGTGACCGCAACGATACGGGCGCCCGACCGGGCACGGGCGGCGCGCGCCAGATCGGTCAGGCCGGCGAGCACGTCGGGCACCACCAGCAGCGGCGCGTCGCTCGGCAGACGGTCGCGCCGGTCGGTGGCAACGACCGCCAGCGCGGCCCCGCCGGCGAGCGCCGCCGGCACGAAATCGTGGCCGTCGTGGCTGTCGCCGTCGATCGCAAAGAACGCCTCGCCGCGGCCGACGGTGCGGCTGTCGATCGACAGTCCGGACACGGTCGCCGGCAGCATGCCGGTGGCGCGCGCCTGCATCGCCGTCGTCATCTCTTCGACGGCCCACAGCGCTCGATCGCTCATGCGACCTTCTCCCCGAGCGCCGCCGCGACCGCCGCATGGTCGGTGAACGGCAATACCCGGTCGCCGACGATTTGGCCGCTTTCATGGCCCTTTCCGGCGATCAGCAGCACGTCGCCGGGAGCCAGCGTCGTCACCGCATGGCGGATGGCCTCGCCACGATCGGCGATCTCGACGGCGCCGGGGGCCGCCGCCATGATGGCGGCGCGGATCGCCGCCGGATCCTCGCTGCGCGGATTGTCGTCGGTGACGATGACGGTGTCGGCCTTCTCCCCCGCGATCGCTCCCATGAGCGGGCGTTTTCCCCGATCGCGGTCGCCGCCGGCGCCGAGCACCACGACCAGACGATTGGTCACATAGGGCCGCAGCGCCTCGATCGCCTTGGCGAGCGCGTCGGGCTTGTGCGCGTAGTCGACGAAGATCGGCGCGCCGTCACGGCGGCCGACCAGCTCGAGCCGGCCCCTGGCGCCCTCGAGCCGCTCCAGCGCCGCGAAGGTGCTTGCCGCGTCCTCGCCGGTCGCGATGGCGAGGCCGGCGGCGACCAGCGCGTTCTCCACCTGGAAATGGCCGACCAGCGGCAGAGCGATCCGGTAGGTGCGGCCGCCGTGCTCGACGTGCAGGCGCTGGGCGAACCCCTCGATGGTCGCCGCCGCCAGGCGGATGTCGCGTCCGTTGCGGCCGACCGTCGTCACGGTGAGCCCGCGCGCCTCGGCGGCCCGCACCACCGCGTCGGCGTGCTCGTGGTCGACATCGATCACGGCAGCGCCGCCCGGCGGAACCAAAGTCGTGAACAGCCTGAGCTTGGCGGCCAGGTAGGCGTCCAGCGTCAGGTGATAGTCGAGATGGTCGCGGGTGATGTTGGTGAAGGCGGCGGCGGCGATCCGCAGGCCGTCGAGGCGGTGCTGATCGAGACCGTGTGAGGACGCCTCGATCGCCAGATGGGTGACGCCGTCGCGTGCCAGCCGATCGAGCGTGCGGTGAAGCTCGATCGGATCCGGCGTGGTCAGCGAGCCATAGGTCTCGATGCCGGGTGCCACGAGGCCGACCGTGCCGATGCTCGCCGCCGGGCGTCGCAGCGCCGTCCAGATCTGCCGGGTGAAGGCTGCGACCGACGTCTTGCCGCTTGTTCCGGTGATCGCCGCGATGATGCCGGGCTGGCGTGGATAGAGTCGCGCCGCGGCATGCGCCAGCGCCCGTCGCGCATCGGCCACGCGGACGAACGCGACCCCGTCGGGAAGCGGCGACGTCGGCGACTGCTCGGCGATGATTGCGGCGGCGCCTGCGGCGATCGCCTGGCCGACGAAGCGCAGCCCGTCGGTCTGGGTGCCGGGCACCGCGACGAAGACGTCGCCCGCCTTCACGGCGCGACTGTCGGCGCTGAGCCCGCCGACCGCGACGGCGGCGAAGCGCGGATCGCAGACGGCGTCCTCGGTCAGCAGGTCGCTCAGCTTCATGGCGGTGGAACCAATCGCGTCTCTTTCGTCGCCAGGATCAGTTGCTCGGCCGGCGGCAGGTCGAGCCGCGGCGTGATGCCGAGCAGCGGCGCCACCCGGGCGATCACGTTCCCACCGACCGGCACGGCGTTCCAGCCCGAGGTCGTAAAGCCGTGGGTGTCGGACGTCGTCTGCGGGTCGTCGAGCATGACGAGCAGAAGATAGCGCGGCTGGTCGGCCGGCAACACCGCCATGAAGCTGGTCAGCACCTTGGTCTTGGAGTAGCGGCCGTGCTCGACCTTTTCGGCGGTGCCGGTCTTGCCGCCGACATAATAGCCCTTCACGTCGGCCTTGCTCGCCGTGCCCTTCTCGGCGTTGAGACGCATCAGATAGCGCATCTTCTCGCTGGTCTCGGGCTTGACCACCTGGTGGGCGAGCGCCACGGCTTCCTCCGGCGTGCGCTTGAGGAAGGTCGGCGGGATCATGCTGCCGCCGTTCATCAGCGCCGCCACCCCCATCACGGCCTGCAAAGGCGCGACTGACAGGCCGTGGCCGAACGCGATCGTGATGGTGTTGAGCTCACCCCAGTGCCTGGGCAGCAGCGGCTCGGCGCTCTCGGGCAACTCGGTGCGCAGGCGGTCGAGCTGGCCGAGCTTGCGCAGGAACGCCTTGTGATAGTCGACGCCGAGCGACAGCGCCATGCGGGCGGTGCCGATGTTCGACGAATAGGTGAAGATCTCCGGGACGCTCAGCATCCGATGCTGTGCGTGAAAATCGTGGATGGTGAACCGGCCGAAGCGCAGCGGCACGCGGGCGTCGAACGTCGACCCGAGCGAGATCTTGCCCGAGTCGAGCGCCATCGCGATGGTGAGCGCCTTGAAGGTCGAGCCCATCTCGTAGACGCCGGTGGTCAGGCGGTTGATCCGGGTCGGATCGATCGCCTCGCGCGGATTGTTGGGGTCGTAATCGGGCAGCGACACCATGGCGATGACCTCGCCGGTGCGCACGTCGGTGATCAGGCCGGACACCGCCAGCGCCTTGTACTTCTCGCGCGCCGCCAGCATCTCCTCGCGCAGCACGTGCTGCACCCGCAGGTCGACGGAGAGCACTACCGGCTGCTGCAAGCGGTCGGTCGCGAAGCCGGCCATGTGAAGATCGGCGAGGCCGCTGCTGTCGAGCCACTTCTCGATGCCGGCGATCCCCTGATTGTCGATATTGACGTGGCCGATGACGTGGGATAGCTCCGACCGGTTGGGATAGACCCGCTTGTTCTCGTTGAGGAAGCCGACGCCGGGCAGCCCGAGATGGTGGATCTCCTGCTGCTGCTTGGCGGTGATCTCGCGCTTGAGCCAGACGAAGCCGCGCTTGGAGGCGAGGCGCTCGCGTAGCTCGCCGGCATCGAGATCGGGCAGCACGGCGCTGAGAAGCTCGACCGCCTCGTCGACGTCGATGATCTTGCGCGGCTCGGCGAACAGCGACGGCGCCTTGACGTCGGTTGCCAGGATCTCGCCGTTGCGATCGAGAATATCGGGCCGCGCGGTGGCGACCGCGTCGCTGCCGACCCCGCGGCGCACGCTGTGACTGTCGCCGATCACGGCGAACATCACCAGCCTTCCGGCGATCACCCCATAGACGGTGACGAACGCCATGATCGCCAGACCGACGCGGGCGCGCGCCTTGGCGCCGCGGTCGACGTTCTTGCCGTAGAACAGGTTGCGCCACAGCCGGCGGCGCCAATGCTCGGTCGCGGCGGGAGGCACGGCGTTCGGCATCATCGCGGCGGCCGGGGCGGGACCGTCCCGGTCAGCAGGGCGGCGTCGGACTGGGTCTCGATGATGGCGCCGATCGGGTCGGCGATTCCCGGCGGCACGATGTCGAGCGGCCGTTCCGGCAGGTGGTCGAGCGTGTCGTACTGGTGGATCTCGATGGGTTTGAGCGGCAGATGGCGCTGGGCGAGCGCCTGGATCCGCTTCGGCGCGTCGAGCTCGGACCATTCGGCGCGCAGCGTCCCGATGGCGTCGCGCTCGCGACGGACCTCGTCGCGCAGCTTGGCGAGGTGCTCGGCCTGCCGGGTCGAGTCGAACTTGATGCGGTAGACGTCGGCGGCGGCGAGAACCAGCGCGGCGACCATGATCAGGTGGAGAAGCCGCAAAATCCTCATGGTCCCCTCACGATGTCGCCGAGGCCGGGAAGCGCAATATCGGCTGGCGTTGGCGCGGCCGCCGGCGCGTCGGTGCGCTCGGCGGCGCGCAGCTTCGCCGACCGGGCGCGCGGATTGTCCGCGAGCTCCTGCGCGTCCGCCGTGATCGGCCGCCGGACGAGGAGGCGGAACGTCGGCGCCGGTTGCCGGGTGTCGGGCAGGTGGCGCGAGCCGCGCGGCGGCCGGCTGCGCGCGCCGAGGAACGTCTTGACGATGCGATCCTCCAGCGAATGGAACGCGATGACGACGAGCCGCCCGCCCGGCGCCAGGATGCGCTCGGCGGCCGCAAGCCCCGCCGCCACCTCGTCGAGCTCCTCGTTGACGAAGATGCGCAGCGCCTGGAACGTGCGGGTCGCCGGATGGATGTCGGTCGCGCGCGCATGGACCACCCGCGACACGATCGCGGCCAGCGCCGCCGTGGTGTCGATCGGTCCGATCGGGCGCGCCGCCACGATCGCCCGGGCAACGGCGCGGGCGTAACGCTCCTCGCCGAGAGTGGCGATGATCGCCGCGAGGTCGCGCTCGGAGGCAAGCCGCACCACGTCGGCGGCGCTCGGTCCCGACCCGCTCATGCGCATGTCCAGCGGGCCGTCGTGGCGAAACGAAAAGCCGCGCGCGGCCTCGTCGAGCTGCATCGACGAGACGCCGAGGTCGAGCACCACGCCGTCGACCGTCCGGTAGCCGAGGTCGTGCGCCACCGCGTCGAGCGCCGAGAAGCGCTCCTGGACCAGCGTCAGCCGTCCCGACGACGCGCCGACCAGGTCGGCGCCGCGCGCGATCGCGCGCTGGTCGCGATCGATTCCGATGACGCGTGTGTCGGCGGCGGCAAGGATGCGGCGGGTGTGACCGCCGGCGCCGAAGGTGCCGTCGACATAGACGCCGCCGTCACGCACCGCGAGCAGATCCACGACGTGCGGAGCGAGCACGGGAATGTGAGGGGCCGGTCCGCCTGCGACAGCCGGTTGCCCGCTGTCGCGACCCATCATCATTCCCGTGCTCCGTGCGGATCCTCCGCCGCTACCCGGGAGCCCAGCTGCTTCTTGAGCGCGCGCACTTTCCCGGTGGCCTCCGCGAGCTGCGCGCGGAAGCGTTCGGGCTCCCAGATCTGAAACTTGTGGCCGAGACCCACGAACGCGACGGCGTCGCCGATCTCCGCATGGCTCTTCAGCGCCTCGGACAGGATCGCCCTGCCCTCGCCGTCGATCCTGAGCGTCTCGCTGGTCCCATAGAGCGCGGCCAGCAGATCCTCGCGCTCGTCCGAATAGGGCGGGAAGCGCGCGATCAAGGCGTCGATCTCGGCCAGCAGCGCGTTGCCGCCGGCATCGAGCGCCGGCCGGTCGAGCGAGGGATAGCAATACAGACCATCGAATCCGTCCCGGGCGAGCACCGCGCGATAAGGCGCCGGTATCGACACGCGCCCCTTGGAGTCGAGGCGCAGACTGTAGTTGGACACGAAGCGGTCCATTTCGCTCCTTGCGCCGCCCCGCCCGATCCCGCGCCGCGGCGCCAGCGGCCGGGACGCCCGGCTGGCGACGCGCGGAGCCTTCTCGGCCGCGGGCCGCCAAGTCCTCGAGCTTGGATTGGACGGCTACGCTACATGGGCAATCGTGGGATAACATGGGATTGAACTGATCGTCAATGGAATCAGGCCGGTCCACGCCGCCCTCGGCGCCCGGTTTCGAAATTGAGTTAACGTGGATTATGGTTAACGAAGCGTGTGGGGCGGTCTCACCGCCGACGGCGGGACACGCGAGAGCCGGCAGCATCATGTTCCAGGACGGCAATCGCCGATTGACGCCCGACTCCAAGCTCGTCGCCGAGGTCGTGCCGTCGCCCACCCACGGGCCGCGGATCGGCTGGACGCGGCCCGACATGATCGTGCTGCACTACACCGGGATGGCCGACGGCGAGGCGGCGCTCGAACGGCTGTGCATGCCGGAGAGCCGGGTGTCGTCGCACTACGTGGTGCTGGAGGACGGCCGCATCGTGCAGTGCGTCGCCGAGGCGCGGCGGGCCTGGCATGCCGGCGTCTCGTCGTGGGAGGGAGAGAGAGACATCAACTCGCGCTCGATCGGCATCGAGATCGTCAATCCCGGCCATGGGCTCGGCTATCCGGACTTCGCCGAGGCCGAGGTGGCGGCGGTGCTCGCGCTGTGCCGCGATATCCTGGCACGGC
>JBEKZK010000179.1:0-7866 GCA_049509935.1 Xanthobacteraceae bacterium
CGATGCCGGAGGTGAGATAGTTGCCGCACCAGTACCAGCCGGGACCGTTCCAGCCGTCGTCATACCAGCAATATTGCCGCCCGCCCCAGTAGAACCCGACCGTCTCGGTCAGGCTCAGGCTGTGAATCGCGGTTCTCAATCCCTCCGGGGCGCCCACCGGCGCCGCCTCCGCACGCTGGCCGAGGCCGGCGCTGATCAATCCCGCCGCAGTGAAGGCGAGGAACTGTTTTCGCATGGCATCCTCCCTTTTTCGTGTCCGGATACAGCGTCTCATCAGCCCCTGTTGCGCTCTGCAAGTCAAGCGACCTGTCCGCTACCCGACATTGCGCTTGCCTCGACCCGCCAGGAGGCGCACGCTGGCGAAATTGACCGGCAGCCCCGCCGACAGCGGCAGCACTCGGCGGCAAGGCACGATCCGATCGTCGACCGCACGCGTGGATCGGCCGGCTGCCGTCGCCGCAAGCCGTTCCAACCGAGCTGGAGGTGAAGCGACGTGGTGGCCGCGGACCTGCACGCCAACCGGCTGCTCGGCTTGCTGCCACGCGCGGATTACGCTCGGCTGCGACCACATCTGCAGCCCGTCGAGCTCGTCTACCGGCAGTCTCTCTACCGTGCCAACAAGCCGATCGGATTCGTCTATTTCATCGAGACCGGTGTCGGCTCGCTGGTGAACACCATGGCGAACGGCGATGCCGCCGAGGTCGGCACCATCGGCAACGAGGGCATGGTCGGCCTGCCCCTGGTGCTGGGCGACGACCGGGCGCCCACCAGCGTCTACGTCCAGGTTCCCGGCGCCGGCCTGAGAATGACCGCGGGCCTGTTCACCCGGGAGCTGGCGCGCAGCGTGTCCATGCGCACGGTGATGCTCCGCTATGCTCACGCGGTCTTCAACCAGGTGGCGCAGTCCGCCGCGTGCAACCAGTTTCATACGATCCAGCAGCGCTGTTGCCGCTGGCTGCTGATGACGCACGACCGCATGCCGGCGGACGAGTTCCTGCTCACCCAGGAGTTCCTGGCCATGATGCTGGGGGTGCAGCGGACCGGCGTCACCGCCGCGGCGGGCGCGCTGCAGCGGGCGGGCCTCATCCGCTATCGGCGCGGCAACGTCACGATCATCGATCGCCGCGGACTGCTGGATCGCGCGTGCGAGTGCTACGCCATCTCCAAGAAGGAGTTCGATCGTCTGCTCGGCGATCGCGCGACGCGCAAGCCTCGCTACCGGAAAAAAATGAACGAGGGCGACGGCTATCCGGCGCTCCGGCATTTGACTTGAGTCAATGTGATTCGGCCGTCTTCGCCGCACGGTTCATCGACGCGGAGGATATCATGAGCAAGCGATCCTGGTTTGCCGCCATCGCTCTCGGCGCCGCCGCGGCGGCCGTCCCCGTGCCCGGCCGGGCCGAGGTGGTGGACATCGGCAAGCGCGAGTTTTCCAACAACTGCGCGGTGTGCCATGGCGCCGGCGGCAAGGGGGACGGCCCGCTCGCCGCGCAGCTCAAGAAGCCGGTCGCCGACCTCACCGTCATCGAAAAGAACAACGGCGGCGTCCTGCCGGTCGACCGGCTCTACCAGGTCATCGACGGCCGGCAGGCGATCGCCTCGCACGGCGCACGCGACATGCCGGCATGGGGCATCGTCTACAGCTCGGACGCCGCGGCGGGACTGTGCTTCGGCTCGGCCACGCCGAAGGAGCTGGAGTCGTTCGTGCAGGGCCGGATCGTGGCGCTGATCGGCTACATCCATACGCTCCAGGTGAAGTAGAAAAAAGCCCGGGTGTCTCCACCCGGGCTTTCATATTTCGGCTGCGGCGTGGTCTAGAAATCCATGCCGCCCATTCCGCCCATGCCGCCCATGTCGCCGCCGCCACCGGGCATCGGAGGCGCCGTCTCCTTCTTCGGCACCTCGGCGACCATCGCCTCGGTGGTGATCAGCAGGCCGGCGACGGATGCCGCGCCCTGCAGGGCCGCCCGCACCACCTTGGTCGGATCGATGATGCCCTTGGACACCAGGTTGCCGTACTCGCCGTTCTGCGCGTCGTAGCCGTACGCATAGGTGTCCTTTTCCAGGATCTTGCCGACCACGACCGAACCGTCGTCGCCCGCGTTGCTGGCGATCTGGCGCGCCGGCCAGGAGATCGCCTTGCGGACGATCTCGATGCCGTGCTTCTGGTCCTCGTTTTCGCCCTTGAGCTTGTCGAGCACTTTGGTCGCCCGCAGCAGCGCGACGCCGCCGCCCGGCAGGATGCCTTCCTCGACCGCGGCGCGGGTCGCGTGCATCGCGTCGTCGACGCGATCCTTGCGCTCCTTCACCTCGATCTCGCTCGCGCCGCCGACGCGGATCACCGCAACGCCGCCGGCGAGCTTGGCCAGCCGCTCCTGCAGCTTCTCACGGTCGTAGTCCGAGGTGGTCTCCTCGATCTGCGCCTTGATCTGCGAGATCCGCGCCTCGATGTCGACCTTCTTGCCGGCGCCGTTGACGATCGTGGTGTTCTCCTTCTCGATCATCACCTTCTTGGTGCGGCCGAGCATCTGGATGGTCACGTTCTCGAGCTTCACGCCGAGATCGGACGACACCATGGTGCCGCCGGTCAGGATGGCGATGTCCTCGAGCATGGCCTTGCGGCGGTCGCCGAAGCCCGGTGCCTTGACGGCCGCGACCTTCAGGCCGCCGCGCAGCTTGTTGACCACCAGGGTGGCGAGCGCCTCGCCCTCGACGTCCTCGGCGATGATGACGAGCGGCTTGCCGGCCTTCACCACGGCCTCGAGCAGCGGCAGCAGCTCCTGCAGGCCGGAGAGCTTCTTCTCGTAGATCAGGATGTAGGGATCATCCATCTCGACCCGCATCTTCTCGGCATTGGTGACGAAGTACGGCGAGATGTAGCCGCGATCGAACTGCATGCCCTCGACGATCTCGAGCTCGGTCTCCAGCGACTTCGCCTCCTCGACCGTGATCACGCCCTCGTTGCCGACCTTCTTCATCGCATCGGCGAGGAAGCGGCCGATCTCGGCGTCGCCGTTGGCCGAGATGGTGCCGACCTGGGCGATCTCCTCGTTGGAGGTGACCTTCTTGGAGTTCTTCTGCAGATCGGCGACCACCGCCTCGACCGCGAGATCGACGCCGCGCTTGAGATCCATCGGGTTCATGCCGGCGGCGACGCCCTTGGCGCCTTCGCGGACGATCGCGTGGGCGAGCACGGTCGCCGTGGTGGTGCCGTCACCGGCGAGATCCGAGGTCTTCGACGCGACCTCGCGCACCATCTGGGCGCCCATGTTCTCGAACTTGTCCTCGAGCTCGATCTCCTTGGCGACGGTCACGCCGTCCTTGGTGATGCGGGGCGAGCCCCACGACTTGTCGAGCACGACATTGCGGCCCTTGGGGCCGAGCGTGACCCGCACCGCGTGGGCGAGAATGTCGACGCCGCGCAGCATGCGGTCGCGCGCGTCGACGGAAAAGCGAACTTGTTTGGCAGCCATTGTGTGGTTCCTCGATTGGGTTGGGGTCAGGTGCCTGCCCGGAAGGGGCGCGACACGCAGACCAGAAGCTGGACTGGAGACTGCACGCTAGAGCCGCTCCGCGTGGATGGCCGGGACACCTCCGGGACGAAGTGTTCGGGACGAAGTCCCCGGAGGCCGGCCATGACGGGCTCGGTGAATCCAGGTGCACGAAACATGCGCTCGCTGACCTCAGGCCGCCTTCTTGCGGGCCTCGATCTCGGTGAGCACGCCCATGACGTCGCTCTCCTTCATGATCAGGTACTCGACGCCGTCGATCTTGACCTCGGTGCCGGACCATTTGCCGAACAGCACGCGATCGCCGGCCTTCAGGTCGATGGGAATGAGCTTGCCGGACTCGTCGCGCCCGCCCGGGCCGACGGCGACGACCTCGCCCTGCTGGGGCTTTTCCTTGGCGGTGTCCGGGATGATGATACCACCGGTGGTCTTTTCTTCGGCCTCGATGCGCTTGAGCACGACGCGGTCATGGAGTGGACGAAACTTCATGGAATCCTCCTAAGCTCTTTGAGTGGCTGGTTTTTGCGGGTTGGATCAATGCTGCCGCCGGGTGGCGGATCAGCAGGGTGCGCGCTCTTTAGCACTCTGAGGGGCAGACTGCCAAGGGCTCATTTTTGCGGCCACACCGACCCTTGCCGCGATGGTGAACGGTGGCTTTTGCCCGCCCTACCCGCTGGCATCTGTCTTGCATCCATTATCGCGTCGAGCGGCCGTGGCGGCCGCACCGGCCCGGACGGAAAACACCTTGGATCTCAACACCATCACCGAGATCGCGAGACCCCGGCTGCGGTCCGAGCTCGGCGTCTGGCGGCGGGGCGACGCCTGGCTCGGCGGCGGGACCTGGCTGTTTTCCGAGCCGCAGCCGCATCTCCGCCGGCTGATCGATCTCGCCGGCCTCGGCTGGCCCTCGCTGCATCTCGGCGATTCCGGGCTCGGGATCGCCGCCACCTGCCGGATCGCCGAGCTCGACGCGCTGGCGCTCCCGGCCGCCTGGACCGCGGCGCCGCTGATCAATCAGTGCTGCCGCGCGTTCCTGGCGTCGTTCAAGATCTGGAACATGGCCACCGTCGGCGGCAACATCTGCATGGCGCTGCCGGCGGGCCCGATGATCTCACTCGCCGCGGCGCTCGACGGACGCTGCGTGATCTGGACGCCGCAGGGCGCGGAACGCCGCGTCGCGATCACGGATTTCGTCACCGGCCCGCAGCGCAATGCGCTTGCGCCCGGCGAGGTGCTGCGCGCGATCGAGCTGCCCGCGGCGGCGCTGACCCGCCGCACCGCGTTCCGCCAGATCTCGCTCACTCCGCTCGGCCGCTCGGCGGCGCTGCTGATCGGGACTCGCGGGCCGTGTGATGGCCGCTTCGAGCTGACCGTTACGGCTGCGACCGTGCGGCCGCTGCGTTTCGAGTTCGAAGGGCCGCCGTCGGCGCAGGCGCTGGCCCAGCGGATCGATGAGGAGATCGCCGGCGAGCTGTGGTTCAGCGATCCGCACGGCACGCCCGCATGGCGCCGCCACATGACCCTGGAATTCGCCGAGCAGATCCGCCGCGAGCTCAGCGCATGATCCGGCGAAGTGGTCACCGGTTCGCCGACAAGATCATGCGCCAATCGAGGACTACATGATCTTCTTGGTCAACGGAAAAACCCACGGCGAGCAGCCGGCGCCGGGGCAGTGCCTACGCACGTTCATGCGCCAGCTCGGCTGGTTCGGCGTCAAGAAGGGATGCGATGCCGGCGACTGCGGCGCCTGCACGGTGTGGCTCGACGGCGAGCCGGTGCACAGCTGCCTGGTGCCGGCGTTCCGCGCCGCCGGCCGCGAGGTGACGACCATCGAGGGGCTTTCCCGCAACGGCGAGCTCCATCCGATGCAGCGGGCGTTCCTGCGCGCCCAGGCGTTCCAGTGCGGGTTCTGCACCCCCGGCATGATCATGACGGCGGCGAGCCTCAACCAGGCGCAGCGCCAGGACCTCGCCTGGGCGATGAAGGGCAGCCTGTGCCGGTGCACCGGCTACCGGGCGATCGAGGACGCGATCCGCGGGGTCGCGCATGTCGAGGAGGCGGTCTCCGGCGAGGCGGTCGGCCGCAGCGTCGGCGCGCCGGCCGGGCCGCAGGTGGTGACCGGCGAGGCACGCTACACCCTCGATGTCGCCATCGACGGGCTGCTGCACCTGAAGATCCTGCGCTCGCCCCACGCCCACGCGCGCATCCGCGCGATCGACCGCACGGAGGCGCTGGCGGTTCCCGGGGTCCGCGCGGTGCTCACCCACGAGGACGCGCCCCCTCGCCTGTTCTCCACCGCGCGCCACGAGGACCCCCTGGCCGATCCGGACGACACAAGAATCCTCGACGACGTGGTGCGCCACGTCGGCCAGCGGGTCGCCGCGGTGGTGGCCGACAGCGAGGCGGCGGCCGAGGAGGGATGCCGGCGGCTGGTGGTGGACTATGAGCCGCTGCCCGCCATGCTCGATCCCGAGGAGGCGATGCGGCCGGGCGCGCCGGTGATCCACCACAAGGGCCCGGAGTCGCGCATCCTGCATCCCGAACGCAACATCGTGGCCGAGGTGCACGGCCACGTCGGCGATGTCGCGGCGGGATTTGCCGCTGCCGACTGCGTGCACGAGGCAACCTATGTGACGCAGCGTGTCCAGCATGCCCAGCTCGAGACCCATGGCGCCATCGCCTGGCGCGATGCGGCCGGGCGCCTCAACGTGCGCTCCAGCACGCAGACGCCGTTCCTCACCCGCGATGCGCTGTGCGCACTGTTCGATCTCGATCCCGCCATGGTGCGGGTTTTTTGCGCGCGCGTCGGCGGCGGGTTCGGCGGCAAGCAGGAGATGCTGGTCGAGGACATCGTGGTGCTGGCGGCGATGCGCACCGGCCGCCCGGTCAAGCTGGAGTACACTCGCCAGGAGCAGTTCACCGGCGCCACCAGCCGGCATCCGATGCGGGTGCGCGTCAAGCTCGGCGCCCGGCGCGACGGCACGCTGACGGCGATCGAGATGCACGTGGTGTCGAACACCGGCGCCTACGGCAATCACGCCGCCGGCGTCCTCCATCACGGATGCGGCGAGTGCGTCAGCGTCTATCGGTGCCCCAACAAGAAGATCGACGGGTTTTCTGTGTACACCAACACGGTGCCGAGCGGCGCCTTCCGCGGCTACGGCCTGAGCCAGACCAATTTCGCCGTCGAGCAGGCGATGGACGAGCTGGCGGCCCGCCTCGGCATCGATCCGCTGGCGCTGCGCCGCCGCAACGTGGTGGTGCCGGGCGATCCATTGATCTCCACCAGCACCGAGCCGGACGACGTCGAGATCGGCAGCTATGGCCTCGACCAGTGTCTCGACCTCGTCGAGGCCGCGCTGCGCCGCGCCGACGCCGAGGCGCCGCCGGGACCCGACTGGCGCGTCGGCGAGGGCTTTGCGCTCGGCATGATCGACACCATCCCGCCGCACGGCCATCGCGCCGATGCCCGCATCGCGCCCTGCGACGACGGCGGCTACGCGCTCGCCGTCGGCACCGCCGAGTTCGGCAACGGCACCACCACGGTCCACGGCCAGATCGCCGCCACCGCGCTCGCCACCACGCCGGCGCGCATCCGCATCCTGCAGTCCGACACCGACCATGTGGGCCACGACAGCGGCGCCTACGGCAGCACCGGCACCGTCGTCGCCGGCCTCGCGACCAAGCGCGCCGCCGACGCGCTGCGCGAGCAGATTGTCTGCTTTGCCGCAGCCCACGGCGGCCCCGGCGCCTGGCGGCTCGAGGGCGATGCCGTCGTCGCCGACGGCAGAAGGATCGCGCTCGCCGATCTCGCCCGCACCGCGCGCGCGGCCGGCCCGCCGCTGATCGCGACCGCGCAGACCAACGGCTCGCCGCGCTCGGTCGCCTTCAACGTCCAGGGATTCCGCGTCGCCGTGAACCTGCGCAGCGGCGAGATCAGGATCCTCAAGAGCGTGCAGGCCGCCGACGCCGGCCGCGTCATCAACCCGATGCAATGCCGTGGCCAGGTCGAAGGCGGCGTCGCCCAGGCGCTCGGCGCCGCGCTCCACGAGGACATGGCGATCGACGGCGACGGCAACGTCGCGGTGTCGTCGCTGCGCAACTATCACATCCCGGCGTTCGCCGACGTGCCGCGCACCGAGGTGCTGTTCGCCGACACCTGCGACCGCCTCGGCCCGTTCGGCGCCAAATCGATGAGCGAGAGCCCGTACAATCCGGTCGCGGCCGCGCTCGCCAACGCGGTGGCCGCCGCCACCGGCGTGCGCATCCGCGCGCTGCCGCTCAAGCCGGATCGCGTGCTGGCGGCGCTGCAGGAGGCAGGCGGCGGGGCGTGAAGGGTTCGATTGACCCCGCTCGT
>JBEKZK010000018.1:0-16560 GCA_049509935.1 Xanthobacteraceae bacterium
CGCAGCGCCCGCAACGCGATGAAGATGAAGGCGGTGAACAGCGTCGGCACCTTGAGATAGAACGCGGGCGGCTGGCCGTACTGCACATGGAAACCCCAGATCAGCACCATCAGCAGGCCGAGGACGACGATCACGCTGAGCGAGAGCAGCAGCCCGCCGAGCACCTGCGCATAGGCCAGCGCCAGGCGGGTCGCGGTCACCAGCGCGTAGCCGCCGAGCACCCACGGCAGCGGCGTGAAATGCAGGTCGTTCACCATGGTGGCCTGGGGCGCCAGCTCATAGAGCAGCGCGAACGACGCCACGATGGCGAGCTGGATCCAGGCGATCAGGATCTCGGCTTGCGTCTGGCTGGCGCTGATCGCCTCCCGGGTTCGCGCCGGGAGGTGGTCGAAGGTCGCGGAATGCGCGGCCTCACCATGCGCGGCGTCGGGCTTGCGCGCGAAGCGCAGCCGCGGCATGCCTTGCCACAAGGTGTCCTGCCAAGCCATTGCGCCGCCAACCTACTCGCGGCGCTTGCCGATCGTCGATCACGATATGAATTCCGGCGTGGCGCATCGTGGTTCGGTACCACGCCCGGTTTACTTTGGTTTCGCTCCCTTGTTGCGCATTCACGCCTAAGATATTAGTCTATCGGCAGAATTATCGTTTTCGATCGAGTCGAGGAGGCCGCACCGAGGAGGTCGGCCACGCAACTCTGCTATGAGGGTGCACCGGCTGGCACCGTCCGGCCGGATGTGTTGAAGTCAGTCCCGGGAGCGGGCTGCGCGCAGGCTTGCACGATCCTGGGATGATCCGGCCTGGGATGATCCGGCAGCGCATCCGCGACTGATCGTGGGCGGGCTCGTCGCGGGCAGCCACGCTCTGCTTGTTCCGGCCGGACGCGGATGGCGGACGTGATGGTTGTCAAGCTGCGCTCTCGGGGCGGGTTCGGCTGCCGGCGCGAGGTCGTCGGCGAGGCGCTATGGCCATGCCCGGTCGTCACGACACGGGTGCTCGGCCCAAGGGGAGGCGGTACGGGACGAACATGGGCCTGGTCAAGTACGCACTGAAATTCCGCGTTTCCTTCTACGTCCTGTCCGTCCTGATCCTGTTCCTGGGTCTCGGCGCCGTCGTGGTGATGCCGAAGGACGTCTTCCCGTCGGTCAACATCCCGGTCGTCACCATCATCTGGACCTATACCGGCCTGACCACGCCGGAGATGGAGAAGCGGGTCACCACGTATTCGGAATATTCGCTCTCCAACAACATCAACGGCATCCGCAACATCGAGAGCCAGACGATGTACGGGGTCAGCGTCATCAAGGTCTACTTCCAGCAGGACGTGAACCTCGACCTCGCGATCGCCCAGTGCGTGGCGTCGGTGAACTGGATTCGCGCCGTCATGCCGCCGGGCATCCAGCCGCCGACGGTGGTGCGCTACTACGCGTCCTCGGTGCCGGTGATCCAGCTGGCGCTGTCCTCCGACAAGTCGAGCGAGCAGGAGCTGTTCGACCACGGCATGTATCGGGTCCGCCAGGTGCTCACCCAACTGCCCGGCGCGACCTTGCCGATTCCCTTCGGCGGCAAGCTGCGCCAGATCATGGTCGATCTCGACCAGCATGCGCTGCAGGCGCACGGGCTCACCCCGATGGACGTCACCAATGCGGTGACCGCCGAGAACGTCGTCGTCCCGTCCGGCCTCGTCAAGCTCGGCGCCACCCAGTATCCGGTGCGGCTGAACTCGTCGCCCGACGCCATCGAGGCGCTGAGCCGCATCCCGGTCAAGATCGTCAACGGCGCCCCGGTGCTGCTGCGCGACATCGCCTACGTGCGCGACGGGTTCGCGGTGCAGCAGAACATCGTGCGCGCCGACGGCCGGCGCTCGGTCCTGCAGACCATCCTCAAGAACGGCAACGCCTCCACGCTGTCGGTCGTCAACCTCGTCAAGTCGATGCTGCCGCAGATCAGGGCGGCGGCCCCCCCCGACATGACGTTCACGCCGCTGTTCGACCAGTCGGTGTTCGTGTCCAACGCGATCTTCGACGTCATCCGCGAAGGCGCGATCGCCGCCGTGCTGACCGGGCTGATGATCCTGGCGTTCCTCGGGTCGTGGCGCTCCACCCTGATCGTCCTGGTCTCGATTCCGCTGGCGGTGCTGAGCTCGCTCGCGCTGCTGGCGGCGCTCGGCGAGACCATCAACCTGATGACCCTCGGCGGGCTGGCGCTCGCCGTCGGAGTGCTGGTCGACGACGCCACGGTGGCGATCGAGAACACCTACCGGCTGTTCGAGGAGGGACGGCCGTTCCGCCAGGCGGTGGTGGAGGGCGCGGCGGGGATCGCCAAGCCCACCTTGATCTCCACGCTCACCATCTGCACCGCCTTCATCTCGGTCGTGTTCCTCACCGACATGGCCAAATATCTGTTCACCCCGCAGGCGATGGCGGTGGTGTTCGCCATGATCGCCTCGTACCTGCTGTCGCGGACCCTGGTGCCGATCCTGATCGACGCCTTCGTGCACAACGAGCGTCACGGCCAGCCGGCCGAGCCCGGATCGCCGGGCAAGCCGCCCGGGCTGTTCGCCCGCCTGCATGCCGGGTTCGAGGATCGCTTCGAGCGGTTCCGGCGCTCCTATGTCGGCCTGCTCCACGTCATCCTGGCGCACCGCGTCGCCGCCGCGTCGGTCGTCGTGGGATTGGTGGCGGGAGCGGGACTGCTGACGGCCTTCGTCGGCGAGGACTATTTCCCCCAGATCAGCGCCGGGCAGATGCGGCTGCACGTGCGCGCGCCCACGGGAATGCGCCTGGAGGAGACCGAGCGGCTGTTCCAGTCGGTCGAGGACGAGATCCGCCGCGTCATCCCGGTGCGCGATCTCGAGCTGATCCTCGACAATATCGGCATGCCGGCGATCAACTACAACCTGTCGTACGACGACGGCTCCACGGTGGCGATGAACGACGGACAGATTCTCGTCAACCTCAAGGAGGAGCACGCCCCGGTGAGGGACTACATGCGCAAGCTGCGCATGGCCCTGCGGGAGAAATTTCCGGCCGCCATCTTCTATTTCCAGCCCGCCGACATCATCACGCAGATCCTGAACTTCGGGCTACCCGCCCCGATCGACGTGCAGGTGGTCGGCGGCGACGCCGACAACAACCGCCGCGTCGCGCTGGCGCTGCTGGAGCGGGTCAAGGCGGTGCGCGGCGCCGTCGACGTGCACCTGCACCAGATCGTCGATGCGCCGAGCTTCTTCGTCAACGTCGACCGCGTGCGCGCCGCGCAGGTCGGACTGACCGAGCAGCAGATCGCCAACGGGCTGAATACCTCGCTGAGCTCCAGCTTCCAGGTATCGCCGAATTTCTGGGCCGATCCGAAGACCGGGATTCCCTATCAGGTGGCGGTGCAGACGCCCGAATACCGCCTGAGCAGCATGAGCGACCTCGACAACACCCCGCTGATGCTCTCCGGCCGCGACGGCAGCAACGTCGAAATGCTGTCCAACGTGGCGACGCTGGAGCGCCAGCCGATGCAGACGCTGATCACCCACAGCAACATCCAGCGGACCTTCGACATCTACGCCAACGTGCAGGACCGCGATCTCGGCGCCATCGAGGCCGACCTCAACCGGATCCTGCCGGAATTCCAGGCGAAGATGAAGCCCGGCAACCGCATCGTCCTGCGCGGCCAGATGCAGAGCAAGAACGACGCCTTCTTCCATCTCGGGCTCGGCCTGATCGGCGCGCTGGCGTTCGTCTATCTGCTGATGGTGGTGAATTTCCAGAACTGGGGCGACCCGTTCGTGGTGCTGGCCGCCCTGCCGCTCGCGTTCTGCGGCATCGTCGGCAGCCTGTTCATCACCCAGACGACCTTCTCGATTCCCTCGCTGATGGGAGCGATCATGAGCATCGGGGTGGCCTCGGCGAACTCCATTCTGCTCGTCACCTTCGCCCGCGAGTACCGCGAGGCGACCGGGTGCTCGGCCGCGGAGGCGGCGATCATGGCCGGCCAGACGCGGCTGCGCCCGGTGCTGATGACGGCCGGCGCGATGTTCGTCGGCATGCTGCCGATGTCGCTCGGGCTCGCCGACGGCAGCGAGGCCAATGCGGCGCTGGCCAGAGCGGTGCTCGGCGGCATCGCGGTCGGCACCTGCTCCACCCTGCTGTTCGTTCCGTTTCTCTACTCGGTGCTGCGGCGAGGCGCGGTGACGCCCCTGGAGGATTACGCATGAACGTCAGGGAAATGCCGCCGGCCAGGGAGGAGATGCTGGCGTTGCACGGTGCGCGACCGCCGTCGCGCCGGCTGTACCTGATCGTGGCGGTCGCCGTGCTCAGCGCGCTCGCCTGGGGCGCCTACGGCCGCTGGCAACGCAACGAGGCGGCGATCGAGACCCAGCGGCAGACGGTCGATTTCGTGCCCCAGGTGCGGGTCGCGGTGGCCAAGGGGCAGGATGGCCCGGTCGTGCTGACGCTGCCGGGCACCGTGCTGCCGTTCGACCGGGCGCGGATCTACGCCCGCGCGACCGGATACGTCGCGGAGCGGCGAGTGGACATCGGCAGCCGCGTGAGCAAGGGCGATCTGCTGCTGCGGATCGCCGCCCCCGACCTCGACCACCAGCTGGCCGAGGCCGAGGCGAGGCTGGTCCAGATGAAGGGGTCGCTGGAGATGGCGCACGCCGCGACCGAGCAGGCGCGCTCGGATGCCTCGCTCGCCGACGTCACCAATACCCGCACGTCGCGTCTGGCGACCCAGGGCTGGGAGAGCAAGCAGAACGCCGACAGCACCCGTCTCGGCCTCGCTTCCAAGCTCGCCGCCGTCAACAATGCCGAAGCCGGCGTGAAGGTGGCCGAGGCCAATGTCAATGCGCAGCAGGCGACCGTGCAGCGGCTGCTGCAGATGACGCAGTTCGAGCGGGTCGAGGCTCCGTTCGACGGCGTGGTCACCGCCCGCAACGTGGACAACGGCGACCTGGTGAAGGCCGACGACAGCAGCGGCGGAACCCCGCTGTTCGCCCTGCAACGCGACGACGTCGTGCGGGTGCAGGTGAACGTGCCGCAAAGCGGGGCGGTCGGGCTGCAGGACGGGCTGCCGGCCAAGGTGCGGGTGCCGGAGCTGCCGGGCCGGACCTTCGAGGGGAAGGTGGCGCGCAATTCGGTGGCGCTCGATTCCGCCTCGCGGATGATGCTGGCAGAGGTCGATGTGCCGAATTCCGACGGGGCGCTGCGGTCGGGGCTCTATGTGAACGTGGAGGTCGGAATTCCGCGTCCGGTCCCCACCGTGGTGGTGCCGGCCGAAGCGGTGCTGTTCAACGCCGACGGTCTGCGGGTGGCGACTGTGGATGACGCCGGCCGCGTGCACTTGCGCAGCGTCACCATCTATCGCGACTACGGCACGACGCTCGAGTTGCGCGACGGCCTGCAAGGCGGCGAACGCGTCGCCATGACGCCGCCCGCCGATATCGCCGAGGGCCAGCTGGTCAAGGTGGTGGCGGCCGAGGCCAAGTAGGGGAAACCGCGGAGCGATCGTAGCCCGGACGGAGCGCAGCGAAATCCGGGAACGCCGGTCCGGCAGACCGCGGCGCCCGGGTGTGACGCACCGCCCGACCGGATTGCGCTGCGCTCCATCCGGGCTACCCGGTTGCTGCGCGATGGCATAGGTAGAATCCCTGGCGACCGTCGCAATTCACGATCACTTAAATCAACTCGACTAAAGCGGAGGTACCGCCGCCTTGCGGCAAGCGCGATGCAGAGGATCGAATGCCCTCCTTTCGTTCGATCCGAGCGCTCTTCGAGATTCCCGCCGACGATCCCGAGCTCACCCTGTCGCAGCTCGCGGCGTTCTCCAAACAGGTTCCGCTGCTCTACCTCGTTCTGGTGGCGAACACGATCGGGCTCGCCGCGACCCACCTCGACAGCGCGCCCGCCGGCCTTGCGATCCTGGCGCCGGCCATCCTGTGCGTCGTCTGCGCGATCCGGGTGGCGACCTGGTGGCGGGTCGGCGAACGGGTGGTCAGCGCCGAGCAGGCTGTGCGCAAGCTGCGGATGACGGTCAAGCTCGTCGTCGTGCTCGGCGCCGCCTTCGTGGCCTGGGCCTTCAGCCTCTACCCCTACGGCGACGCCTATGCGCAGGGCCACGTGGCGTTCTACATGGCGATCACGGCGATCGGCTCGATCTTCTGCCTGATGCATCTGCGTGCGGCCGCCCTGCTGCTCACGCTCGTCGTCATCGTGCCGTTCATTTGTTTCTTCCTCAGCACCGGCAAGACCGTGTTCGTCGCCATCGCGATCAACCTGGTGCTCGTCGCCATCGCGATGACCCACGTCCTGCTCGGCTACTATCGCGACTTCGCCAACCTGATCAGATCGCAGAAGGAGCTGGTCGCCGAGCATGCCGAGACGCGGCGGCTCAGCGACGAGAACCTGCGGCTCGCCAACGTCGACAGCCTCACCGATCTGCCCAACCGCCGTCGCTTCTTCGCCGACCTCAGCGCCGTGATGGAACGCTGCCGGCGCGAGGGCTCGCGCTTCGCGGTCGCGCTGATCGACCTCGACGGGTTCAAGCCGGTCAACGACATCCACGGCCACGCCACCGGCGACCGTGTCCTGATCGAGGCCGGCCGCCGCCTGCGTCAGGTATCCGGTCCGGCGGTCTGCCTCGCCCGCCTCGGCGGCGACGAGTTCGGGCTGATCATCGACGGCGGCCCGTCCGACGCCGACATCCGTCGGCTCGGACAGCAATTCTGCGACGTCCTGCAGGCGCCCTACGTGCTGCCCGACCTGACCGCGCAGGTGTCCGGCTCGATCGGCTTCGCCACCTTCCCGGACGCCGGACGCAGCACCGAGCAGCTTCTCGAGCGCGCCGACTACGCGCTCTATCATGCCAAGCAGAACCATCGCGGCACCGTCGTGGTGTTCTCGCACGAGCACGCGACCGATATCCGCGAATCGAGCCTCATCGAGCAGGGGCTGCGGCATGCCGACCTCGAGCGCGAGATGTCGCTGGCGTTCCAGCCGATCATCGACATTGCGACCAATCGCACGATCGGATTCGAGACCCTGGCGCGGTGGACCAGCCCGACCTTGGGAACCGTCCCGCCGTCGGTCTTCATCAAGGTCGCGGAGCGCTCGGATCTGATCGGCCGGCTGACCGAGGTGCTGCTCAAGAAGGCGCTCGAGGCGGCGCGCGGGTGGCCGAAACATCTGCGTGTCGCGTTCAATCTGTCGATGCGCGACATCGCCTCGGCGGAGGCCATCCTGCGCATCACGACGATCGTGCGGCAGAGCGGTGTCGAGCCCGACCGCATCGACCTCGAGGTCACCGAGACGGCGATGATGCGCGACTTCGAGCAGACCCGCGCCGCGCTGCGCACCCTCAAGCTGCTCGGCGTCCACATCTCGCTGGACGACTTCGGCACCGGCTATTCGAGTCTGAGCTACGTGCACCGGCTGCCGCTCGACAAGATCAAGATCGACCGGTCCTTCGTCGCCGAGATCGAGACCGACCATGCCTGCCTCAACATCGTCAAGACGGTCGTCGACCTGTGCCGCAACCTCGATCTGGACTGCGTGGTCGAGGGCGTGGAGACGGCGGCGCAGCTGCGGATCCTGCGCGAGCTCGGCTGCCGGGTGATGCAGGGGTATTACTTCTCTCCCCCCATGGCGGAGGCGTCGATCCGCGATCACCTGGCGGCGGAGCCCCACGGACGCGACGCCGCGGCCGCGCCCGACCGCGCAATGCGGCTGAGCGCCTGAGCGCCGGCGGACGTGTTGCCGACCCGTGACGCGGGTCGCCGACATGGGCTACAAGGCTCGCCATGATTCACCGCTTCCCCCGGCGCGCCCTGCTGGTTGCGGCGGCCGCGCTGATCGGCGTCGGCTCGCAGGCGCTGGCCGCCGACGCCGCGTTCCGCGCCTGGCTCGAGTCGCTGCTGCCCGACGCACAGGCGCTCGGGGTGTCGCGCCAGACCTTCGATGCCGCGACCCGAAGTCTCGAGCCCGACCTGTCGCTCCCCGACCTCGACCTGCCCGGGCAGGCGCAACGGCCGCCGCCCGGCCAGCCCGAGTTCGTCAGCACGCCGGCCGAATATCTCAGCGAGACGACGATGAGCCGGCTCGCCGCGCAGGGCCGCACCCTGCTCGCCGAGCACCGCGCCACCCTGGCGGCGATCGAGCACAAGCTCGGCGTGGCGCCCAATGTGCTGCTCGCGATCTGGGGACGCGAGACCGACTACGGCCGCTACCGGCTCCCCAAGAACGCCATCAGCGTGCTCGCCACGCAGGCCTATCTCGGCCGGCGCAAGGACCAGTTCCGCCAGGAGTTCCTGCTGGCGCTGAAGATGCTGGAGGAGGGGGACGTCAAGGCGGCCGACATGCGCAGCTCGTGGGCCGGCGCCATGGGGCTCACCCAGTTCCTGCCCTCCGAATACTTCAAGTACGCGGTCGATTTCGACGGCGACGGCCGCCGCGACATCTGGACGTCGGTGCCCGACGCGCTGGCGTCCGCCGCCAACCAGCTGGTCGACAAGGGCTGGCAGCGTGGCAGGGGGTGGGGTTTCGAGGTGCGCGCGCCGAAGGGTTTCGACTGCTCGCGCGCCGAGCCCGCCGTCACCCTGCCGGTCGGCGAATGGCTCAGGCGCGGCTTCTCGCCGGCGTTCGGCCGGACGGTGGCGCAAGCCGATCTCGGCGAGGACGCCTCGGTGCTCCTGCCGGCCGGCACCTACGGCCCGGCCTTCCTCACACTGAAGAATTTCTACGTGCTGAAGGGCTACAATTTTTCCGATCTCTATGCTCTGTTCGTCGGACACGTCGGCGATCTCATCGCCGAGCCGCGCGGCTTCGAAAAGCCGTGGGACAAGGTCGAGCAGATGCGCACCGCCGAAGTTGAGAGGATGCAGCGCTTTCTGACCGAGCACGGCCTCTATCAGGACAAGATCGACGGCAAGGCCGGCATGAAGACCCGCGCCGCGCTCGGCGCCTATCAGAAGGCCAACGGGCTGGCACTCGATTGCTGGCCGACCGCGGGCGTGCTCAGAAGCATGCTGCTGGTTCAATAGGAGGAGTCCGTGATGGCCATCGAGCTCTATGCCTACAACACGCCGAACGGCCGCAAGATCAGCGTGGCCCTGGAGGAGATGGATCTGCCATATACGGTCGAGGTCGTCGACATCACCAAGGGCGAGCAGCTGGATCCGGCGTTCCTGAAGATCAGCCCGAACAACAAGATCCCGGCGATCGTCGATCCCGACGGCCCGGGCGGCGCGCCGGTCAGCGTGTTCGAGTCCGGCGCCATCCTGATCTATCTCGGGGAAAAGACCGGAAAGTTCTGGCCGAGCGATCCGCGCGCCCACATCCAGGTGCTGGAGTGGCTGATGTTCCAGATGGGCGGCTTCGGCCCGTTTCCCGGGCAGGTTCATCACTTTCTGCAAGTGGAGAACGAGCAGGATCGCCGCTACGGGCTGGAGCGGTATTCCAAGGAGACCCGCCGTCTCTACGGCGTCATGGACCAGCGGCTGGCCGGCCGGGACTATTTCGCCGGCGGTCTCTCGATCGCCGATTTCGCCATCCTGGGCTGGGCTTGGCGCCACGAGCGCCACAAGGTCGATCTCGCCGATTTTCCCAACGTCGAGCGCTGGTACGACGGGATGATGGCGCGCCCCGGAGTCAAGCGCGGCTTCGAGGTCAAGCTGAGTTGAGACCGCGCCCGAAGTGTGCCAGACATGTCGCTCTTCGCCGGGGGTGCCGGTGGCGACGTCTAGTGCACCGATTCCGAAGTTCGCATCACTTGGCGGGGCTCGTACGCAATCCAAGGTGCCGATGTCGCAATCGCATGCCGACCCGACGATCGATCACCGCGATTCCCGATACTGGATACCAGCTTCCGTAACGGCATGCTCCGCCGAAGGGCGCACCGGCACGCCGGTGGGAACCGGCGCCGGGCCTGACCCGGGCGCAGCGATCGGCCGCATCCTTGGCGGCGCGATGATGCTCGGCCTCGTGGCCGGCGCGGCGCTTGTGCTCGGCGCCGGGACGGCGGACGCGAGGTTGCGGCCGCACGCCCACGCGGTGGGGCATCGGGCAATCCACGGGTCGGACTATCATCCGCCCTATGCGGCGCTGGTGGTCGACGACAATTCCGGACAGGTGCTGCACGCGGTCAGCCCCGACGAGCCGCGCCATCCGGCATCGCTGACCAAGATCATGACGCTCTACCTGCTGTTCGAGCAGCTCGAATCGGGAAACCTCAAGCTCGACACGGCGCTGCCGATCTCGCTCCACGCCGCCTCGCAGCCGCCGACCAAGCTCGGGCTCAGGCCCGGCCAGACGATTCTCGTCGAGGACGCGATCAAGGGCCTGGTCACCAAATCGGCCAACGACGCTGCCGCGGTGGTGGCCGAGGCGATCGCCGGCAGCGAGGAGGAGTTCGCCCAGCGCATGACGCTGAAGGCCCGCGCGCTGGGCATGAGCGGCACCACCTACGTCAACGCCTCCGGGCTGCCCGCCGACGAGCAGATCACCACGGCGCGCGACCAGATCACGCTCGGTCGCGCCATCCAGATGCGGTTTCCCAAATACTATGCGTACTTCTCCACGCCGTTCTTCATCTACCGGGGGATGGCGATGAACAACCACAACAGCCTGCTGCGCACCGTCGACGGCGTCGACGGCATCAAGACCGGATACACCGAGGCGTCGGGCTACAACCTGGTCGCGTCGGTGCGGCGCGACAACCGCCACATCGTCTGCGTGGTGCTCGGCGGCACCTCGAACGCGGCGCGCGACGCGCGCATGCGCCAGCTGATCGAGGACAACATCCCGCGGGCCGCGACCGAGCACACCGCGCCGATGATCGTGGAGAAGGATCCGGAGCAGCAGGGCAGCGAGTTCAGCCTCTCGTCGACGCGGTCGATCAAGCTCACGCCGGAGCCTGCCGCTGTCGGCCAGCCGGTACCCGCCGACGCCGCGAAGGCCGCCGATGTCGTGAAGCCTGCCGAAGCGGCGAAGCCCGGCGTGGTGCCGGAGCGGGCCGCCGACACCGCGAAGCAAGCCATCGCTGCGCCGCCGGATCGTCCCGCCGACGCGGCGAGGCCCTCTGTCGTTGCGCCGGATCGAGCCGCCGCCATGGCAAAGCCGGCCGAGGTGAAGCCCACTGTGGTTGCGCCCGATCGGGCCGCCGCCGCGCCGGCCGCGCCGCCGTCGAGCTTCAACGCCGTCGGCGCGCCGTGAGGCACCCCCGTGCGGTCGCGTAGCTCGCTGTGACGCGAATCTCGCTTCGCGCCACGGAGGCACACCGCGCGGAATCCCGAATACTCAGCTATCAAAGCCGTTGCCTCGAAATGTCGCGCCGCCGCCCCGGATTGCGCTTCGCTCCATCCGGGCTACAGTAGCTGATGTCACATAATCTCAGCCGGCAGCTCGAGCTCATCAAGCGGCCGGTGAGCAGCCGCGCCGGCGCGGTCGCGGCGCAGAACCAGAAGGCCGCCGACGTCGGCGCCGGCGTGCTCGCCTCCGGCGGCAATGCGGTCGACGCCGCGATCGCCACCGCGTTTGCGCTGGCGGCGCTCGAGCCGTGGATGAGCGGCCTCGGCGGCATCGGGCACATGCTGGTGTGGGACGCGCGCGCGCGCCGCGCCCATGCGATCGACTTCGGCGCGATCAGCGCGCGCGCCCTCGATCCGGCGGACTATCCGCTCAGCGGACGGGCCGGCCTCGACTTGTTCGGCTGGCCCGAGGTCGTCGATGACCGCAACATCATCGGCTACCCGTCGATCGTGGTGCCCGGCCAGCCCGAGGGCATGCGCGCGGCGCACGAGCGGTTTGCCACCCGGCGGTGGCCGGAGCTGCTGGAGCCGGCGATCGCGCTGGCCGAGGAGGGGATCGAGGCCGACTGGTTCGCGACCCTGGTGATCGCCAACGCGGCCGGGCCGCTGGCGCGTTTTCCCGCATCGGCCGCCTGGTTCCTCCCCGCCGGCCGGCCGCCGGCCATCGGCTGGGACGGCGTGCCGCCGCGCCTGCAAAACCCGGCGCTTGCCCGCACGCTGCGGGCGCTCGCCGAGCGCGGCGCCCGCGATCTCTACGAGGGCGGCCTCGGCGCAGCGCTGGCGGCCGACCTCGCCGCCGGCGGCTCGCGCATCGACGCGACCGACCTGGCGCAGTTTCGCGCCCGCTTCACCGAGCCGTTGGATGTTGCCCACGCGGGAAAGCGGCTGCGAATGCCGGCCGGGCTCACCGCCGGGCCGACGCTCGCCGACGCGCTGTCGCGCCTTTCCGGCAAGGTCGGCGAGAGGCTCGATTCCGGCGCCGTCGTCGCGCAGGCGCTCGCGCTCGGCGGCGCCAGCACCGTGCGGCTCGACACCCTGGGCGAGACCAGGACCGCGGCCGAGTGCACGACGCATCTGTCGGTGATCGACCGCGACGGCAACATGGTGGCGCTGACCCAGACCCTGCTGTCGCTGTTCGGATCGAAGGTCGTGCTGCCGGAAACCGGCATCCTGATGAACAACGGCATCAACTGGTTCGACCCGCGGCCCGGGCGGCCGAACTCGCTCGGCCCCGGCAAGCGGCCGTTGTCGAACATGCTGCCGGTGCTGGGCCTCGACGGCGAGGAGCCGTGGCTGGCGATCGGCGCATCCGGCGGACGGCGGATCCTGCCGGCGATCCTTCAGCTCATCTCGTTCCAGGCCGATTTCGGCCTCGGCCTGGAGGCGGCATTTCACCATCCGCGGATCGACACCAGCGTCGCCGGCCAGGTGGTGGTCGATCCGCGGATCGATTCGCAGACCAGGGCGGCGCTGGCGCGACATTTCGCGGTCAGCGAGCAGCCGCGCGTGCCCTATCCGCTGCCCTATGCGTGCCCGATCGCAGTCGCGATCGAAGGCCACGGCGAACGCGTGGCGATGACCGAGCCGTCGCAGCCGTGGGCCGGCGCCGCCGCCGGGTGAATTCAATCACACATCGGCGATGACACGCACCAGCGCGATGCCGTCGTAGCCCTTGGCTCCGACCGTCTGGATCGCGGTGGCGCTCAGCCGCGGATCGGCGGCCACGCGCGCGTTGAAGCGACGGATGCCGAGGATGCTCGGGTCGCGGCTCCGCGGATCGGCCACGGCTCCATCGCGCACCACGTTGTCGGCGATGATCAGGCTGCCGCGCCGCGTCAGCTTGAGCGACCACGCGAGATAGTCCGGATTGCTCGGCTTGTCGGCGTCGATGAAGACGAGGTCGAACGGCCCGCGGCCCTCCGCGGCGAGCCGCGGAAGCGTCTCCAGCGCCGGCCCGACGCGGAGCTCGATCGCCTCCGACAATCCGGCCCGCGCGATGTTCCGGGCCGCGACCGCGGCGTGGTCCGGATCGGCTTCCAGCGTGATCAGCCGCCCACCCGGGGGCAGCGCGCGGGCGAGCCAGATCGTGCTGTAGGCGCCCAGCGTGCCGATCTCCAGGATGTGTCGCGCGCCCTGGATCTGCGCCAGCAGCATCAAGAGCTTGCCCTGGTTGGGCGCGACATTGATCTCCGGCAGGCCGGCCGCCGCGCTGTCGGCGAGCGCCGCATCGAGCGCTGGATCGGGCGGCACGAACAGGTCGGTGATATAGCGGTCGACCGCCGTCCAGGTCCTCTGGCTCACGAGCTAAGTCCGGTCACGGGGTCGCAACCGCTCGCCGCTCGGCGATCCGCGCCAGCATGGAGGCGCCGACCGGCAGCACCGCGTCGTCGAACAGATAGGACGGGTTGTGCAGCGTCGGCCCGGGCTTGCCGCCGAGCCAGAAGAAGGCGCCAGGCACCACGTGCAGCATGTCGGCGAAGTCCTCGCTGGCCATGACCGGCGGCGGCGCCAGGTCGACCTCGCCGACGATCTCGTCGGCGACGCCGGCGATGACGTCGACCTGTGCGGGCTGGTTTTCCAGCACCGAGAAGCCGTCGCGGATGTCGACCTCGATCGCCGCCCCATACGCCTTGGCGAGACCGGCGGCGAGATCGCGGATGCGCGCGCGCACCAGCGCGCGCATGCCCTCGTCGAAGGTGCGCAGCGTGCCGGCGAGCGCGGCGCTGTCCGGGATGACGTTGTAGGCGGAGCCCGCATGGATCTGGGTGATCGAGACCACGGTCGCCTTCAGCGGATCGACGTTGCGGCTGACGATCGTCTGCATCGCCTGGGCCAGCGCCACCGCCACCATGGTGGGATCGATCGCGCGGTGCGGCGCTGCTCCGTGGGCGCCGCGGCCGGTGATCCTGATGTCGAAGAAGTCGGCGGCCGCCATCGCGGCCCCGGAGCGCACCGCCACCGCTCCGGCCGGCCCCTGCGGCGAGTTGTGCAGGCCGTAGATCTCGTCGCACGGGAAGCGCTCGAACAGTCCGTCCGCGAGCATCGCGCGGGCGCCGCCCAGCCCTTCCTCGGCGGGCTGGAAGATGAACACGACGGTGCCGTCGAACCGCCGGGTCTGCGCCAGATAGCGCGCCGCACCGAGCAGCATGGTGGTATGGCCGTCGTGGCCGCAGCCGTGGAACACGCCGGGGTTCTTCGACCGGTAGGGCAGGTTGGTCGCCTCGTCCATCGGCAGCGCGTCCATGTCGGCGCGCAATCCGATGCGACGACCGTTGCCGCCGCGGAGCACGCCGACGACGCCGGTCCGGCCGATCTCGCGGTGCACCTCGATGCCCCACGACGCGAGCCTGTCGGCGACGATCCCCGATGTCCGCACCTCGTGAAATCCGATCTCCGGGTGGGCATGGAAATCGTGCCGCCAGGCGGTGAGCTCGTCGGTGGCGGCGACGATGGGTTCGATGAGTGGCATGCAGGCCTCGATGATCCGGAGAGGGGTAGCGTCAGTCGGCGTAAGGTGACCGGGCAACTGCGCCCGACGCGCCGACGAGGACGAGCCATTCATACATCGTCGACGGCTTGCGTCCAACGCGGGCGCCGGTTGAGCGCTCACCTCGACGCGGGCGTCGCGCCATCCGCCACCGCGGTCTCGCCCAGCAGCTCCGCATTGTGCTCGCCCAGGTTCGGGGCGAGCCGCCGTACCGACGCCGGCGAGCGGCTGAACTGCACCGGGAAACGGCACATCGTGACGCTGCCTTCGGTCGGGTGCTCGGCCTCTTCGAAGAGCTTCACGGCGGTCAGGTGCGGGTCGTCGCGCAAGGCCTCGATCGCGTTGACCGGACATGCCGGGATATCGATGCCGTGCAGGATGTCCAGCCATTCGGCGTTGGTCCTCGCCGGCAGCTGCTCGGCGAGGAAGCGGCCCACGTCCTCGGCAAACCGCGTGCGGCTTTCCGGCGACCGGAACCGGGGGTCGGTGTCGATCAGATCGGGGCAGCCGATCAGCCGTGTGAAGGCGCGCCAGTGGCGGTCGGTATAGACCACCAGCGAGATGTGACCGTCCTTGGTCGCATAGGGCCCACGCGTGCGCGACAGCAGTCTGCGATATCCCATCTCGCCCAGTGGCGGTGCGAAGGCGGCGCCGCCCATATGGTCGGCGAGCACGAACTGGGCCATGGTCTCGAGCATCGGCACCTCGATCGACTGGCCTTCGCCGGTCATCGCCCGATGATAGAGCGCGCTGGTGATCGCGTTCGCCACGTAGAGCCCGACGACGCGGTCGCAGACGTTGATCGGGGCATAGCGCGGCGTGCCGTCGACCGTGCCGAACAGGCCGGCGATGCCGGACGCCGCCTGCATGAGGTCGTCATACACCGCCTTGCCGGCTCCCGGGCCGCCGCTGCCATAGCCGACCGCCGCGCAATAGATGATGCGCGGGTTGTCGAGGCGGACGGTGTCGTAGTCCAGGCCGAGGCGCCGCAATCCCTGCGGCCTGACATTGGAGACCAGCACGTCCGCTCGCCGGGCGAGCGCGAGGGCGGAATCCTTGCCGCGCGGCGTCTTCAGGTCGAGCACGACGCTGCGCTTGTTGCGGTTCGCCTGCAGGAACAACGGTCCCATGCCCTCGTGCCGCCAGGGGCCGATCCGGCGCAGCGAATCGCCGTCCGGCGCCTCGATCTTGACGACATCGGCACCGAGGTCGCCGAGTATCTGGGTCGCCGACGGACCCATCACGACAGTGGTCAGGTCGAGCACGCGGACACCGCGAAGCGGCCCGGTCGCCGCTACCGGGTCGTCGGCCCAGACGCGGTCGGGCTGGTCGGTCATCGCTGCCTTCCGGGCTTTCCTGTCGCGCACTCCTTGCGCAGTCCACGCACCGTCGGTGCAAAGGATGAGCCGGAAACCCGGACCCCTGTCAACCGCCGGCGCGAGACGCCCCGCAGGCGCGCGCCGGGACCATCGCGCCGGCGGCGGCACGCGCCCTTGACGGGCGGTCGCAGCCGGTGTCGTTTCCGCTCGGGCGAAGAGATCATCGGCCGTTGGTCCGGATCGGCCCGCAGCGTCGAGACAGGAAGGAATGGACCAATGACCGGGAAGTCCCCGTATGTCATTCGTGCCTCGGAACAGGTTCCCTACAGCCCGGCGAACCACACCGGCACCAAAAACTACCGGCTCGTCGGCCCCGGCGTGAACGGCGCCAAATACCTGGAGATCGCGCTGGGCGACATCGAGCGCAACGAGGGCTCGCCGGCGCATGCGCACCCCGACCTCGA
>JBEKZK010000180.1:0-7803 GCA_049509935.1 Xanthobacteraceae bacterium
CCATCCGCAAGTTCAAGAAGGACAAGCTCACACTGGCGCAACTGGTGAAATACGGCTCGATCACCGCGGAGGGCGCCGAGATCCTCAAGGTGATCGGCCGCTGCCGGGTCAACACGCTGATCTCCGGCGGCACCGGCTCCGGAAAGACGACGCTGCTCAACACGCTGACCCAATTCATCGACGACGACGAGCGCATCATCACCTGCGAGGACGCCGCCGAGCTGCAGCTGCAGCAGCCGCACGTGGTCCGGCTGGAGACGCGGCCGCCGAATCTCGAGGGCGAAGGCCAGGTGACGATGCGCGATCTGGTGCGCAACTGCCTGCGCATGCGGCCCGAGCGCATCATCGTCGGCGAGGTCCGCGGCCCGGAAGCCTTCGACCTCCTGCAGGCGATGAATACCGGCCACGACGGATCGATGGGCACGCTGCATGCGAACAACCCGCGCGAGGCGCTGTCCCGTCTGGAGTCGATGATCACCATGGGCGGCTTTACCCTGCCGTCGCGCACCATCCGCGAAATGGTCTGCGCCTCCGTCGACGTGATCGTCCAGGCCGCCCGACTGCGCGACGGCTCGCGCCGGATCACCCACATCACCGAGGTGATGGGCATGGAGGGCGACGTCATCATCACCCAGGATATCTTCCTCTACGAGATGCTCGGCGAGGACGCCAACGGGAATCTGGTCGGCCGTCACCGCTCGACCGGAGTCGGCCGGCCGCGGTTCTGGGATCGCGCCCGCTACTACGGCGAGGACAAGCGGCTCGCCGCCGCGCTCGATGCCGCCGACATTTCCGATGAACCGGTTCGGGCCTGAAGGTCGGCGCCATGCAGATGAATGCTCTCTCCTTGTTCTTTCTCGGCACGGTTGCGGCCGGTGGCGTCGGCTGGGTCTTCATTTATCCGCTGCTGTCCGGACAGCGGCAGGCCGAGAAGCGCCAGGCGCTGGTCTCGCGGCACGAGCCGGCGGCGCGGGCGGCCGGCGGACGCGGTACGCAGAAGGCGCGCCGTGATCAGATCGAGGAATCGCTGAAGCAGCTCGATGACCGGCAGAAGAACGCCAAGCGGCCGTCGCTCGAGGCGAGCATCGTGCAGGCCGGGCTGAGCCTGTCGAAACGCCGGTTCCAGCTTATTGCCGTCGGCATCGGCATCGGCGTGTTCGCGGTGAGCTTCTTTCTGGGGGCTGGCCTGCTGCCGGCGCTGGCGCTGGGCTTCGCCGGGCTGTTCGGCGTGCCTCGATGGCTGCTCGGCTTTCTCAAGAAGCGTCGCCAGGCGCAGTTTCTCAACCATTTCCCCGACTCCGTCGACGTCATCGTGCGCGGCCTCAAGGCCGGATTGCCGCTCGGCGATTGCATGAGAATGATCGCCGCCGAGGCTCACGAGCCGGTGAGGACACTGTTCCGCTCGATCATCGAGACCCAGGCAATCGGCATGCCGATCGCCGAGGCCTGCGGCAAGCTGTTCGAGGCGATGCCGGTTCCCGAATCGAGCTTCTTCGCCATCGTGATCTCGATCCAGCAGAAGGCCGGCGGCAACCTCTCGGAGGCGCTCGGCAACCTGTCCAAGGTCCTGCGCGACCGCAAGAAGATGAAACAGAAGATCAAGGCGATGTCGCAGGAAGCCAAGGCGTCCGCCTCGATCATCGGGGCGCTGCCGCCCGCCGTCATGACGCTGGTGTGGCTCTCCAGCCCGCAATACATCGAGCTCCTGTGGACGACGTCGATGGGCCGCATGCTGCTGGCGGCCTGCGCGTTCTGGATGTTCATCGGGATCATGGTGATGAAAAAGATGATCAACTTCGACTTCTGAGTGCCCCGATGATCGATCTCCTCGTCGACAAGGTCAATGATCCGCACTTCCTGGCGATGTTGCTCGCCGCGATCGCGGCGATCGCGACCGTGCTCACGCTGGCGATGCCGCTGCTCGCCGGCGACAATCTCGACAAGCGAATGAAGGCGGTGGCGATCGAGCGCGATCGCATCCGCCAGCGCGAGCGCGATCGTCAGTCGCGCGGCGAGAAGGTATCGTTGCGCCGGTCGCCGAAGCAGTTCATGAAGTCGGCGGTCGACCGCTTCAATCTGACCAAATGGTTGGGCCAGGAGCAGGCGCGGGACAAGCTCGTGCAGGCCGGCTATCGCGGCCAGGCGCCGTACGTGACCTATCTGTTCTTCCGCATGGTCACGCCGTTCGTCACCGTGGTCTTCGCCGCGTTCTACATCTTCGTGGTGCTCAAGCTCGAGCAGCCGCTGACGATCAGGATCGGGCTGTGTCTGGGTGCAGCCTATCTCGGATTGCAGGTGCCATGGTTGTACCTGAAGAACAAGATCGCGCGCCGCCAGCTCTCGATCAAACGCGCGTTCCCGGACGCGCTCGACCTGCTGCTGATCTGCGTCGAGTCGGGCATGTCGGTGGAAATCGCGTTCCGTCGGGTGGGCGAGCAGATCGGCGCCCAGTCAATCGAGCTCGCGGAGGAGTTCACCTTGACCACGGCGGAGCTGTCCTATCTGCAGGACCGCAAGGTCGCCTACGAGAATCTCGCCAAACGCACCGATCTCGAAGGCGTGAAGGCGGTGTGCATGGCGCTGCAGCAGGCCGAGCGCTATGGCACCGCCCTGGGGGTGACGCTGCGCGTCATGTCGCAGGAGAACCGGGACATGCGGATGTCGGAAGCCGAGAAGAAGGCCGCTGGCCTGCCGCCCAAGCTGACCGTGCCGATGATCCTGTTCTTCCTGCCCTGCCTGTTCATCGTCATTCTCGGGCCCGCCGCCATCCGCGTGATGGCCTTGCAGTGAGGCGGCCGACAGGGCGTCGTGACATCCCCGGCGACGACGGCAGGCCGCCGATCAGAGCCGGGCAGGAGCACCGGCCGGGACCTCGGGGCCGCCCATCGGGGTATCGAGCTTGTTCCATTTGCCCGGCTGCGCCAGCATGTGTCTGAGATACGCGACATTGGCGGCGGCCTCCTCGGGCGGCAGGTCGGCCTTGGCGATGGTCTCGGCCTCTTCGAACCGGCCCTGAAGTCCGATCACCAGCGCCAGGTTCTGCCGCACCTTGGAACTCGCCCGACCGGTCGCCGCCGCCCGCCGCAGAGTCGATTCGGCCCGCTTGAGATCGTGCTGCAGCGCGTAGGACAGGCCGAGGTTGGACAGCACCGAGGGCTCGTCCGGCACCAGTCCGAGGGCGGTCGAATAGTAGCGCTGAGCCTCGTCGTGCCGGCCCATCTGGTCGAGCACCGCGCCCTGGACCGAGAGGATACGCCAGTCCGGCTGGTCCGGCGTATGGGCTCGGCCGAGCACGTCGAGAGCCTGCTCGTAGTTGCCGACGTCCGCCAGCGCCCGCCCGTAGGCGCCGAGCACCATCCGGTTGGCCGGGTTGCGGATGGCGGCCTGCTCCAGCACCGAGGCCGCCTGGGCGCGCTGGCCGAGAACGCGCAATGCCTTGGCGTAGCGGATCGCCGCATCGGGATCGCGTGGCTTCGACCGGTATGCTTCGCCGGCGGCATCGGCCTCGCCGCGCCAATCGGCTTCGGTGGACGCCGCGGACGTCATTCCGATCGACCCGGTCGTTTCGATCGAGGGCTTGGTGGCGCAGCCGCTCACCGCCGTCGCGACCAGGACGGCCATCGCAGCCGCGCCCATGACGCTCCCGGCACGGACAGGACGAGTGACCAACCGCATCATCCACGCTCCGCCGGGTACGGATCGCGCGCGCTTCGCACGCGCGCACGCCGGCCGGCAGAGGCCAGCAATAGTCTGTTAACCCTAAGGCTTGGTTAATGCGGCGGACGGGACGAACGCCGCCGCATCATCGCGTCGCGCGTCCGTTCGAGATGCCGCCTTACGCCGGAACCGCGCCGCGGATCGCGGCAGCGCCGGCGGCTCTGCGCATGATCATGCCGCGCGCGGCGTCGAGGATCCGCGCCACGGCGGGGCGCCGGTAGTCCCAGCGTTCATCCGCATCCGGCGGGTTGACGACCATCGTGGCGTTGGCCTCGAACAGCAGCACCTCTCCGTCGGGGCCGAGGCCGAAGTCGATTCCCCCGTAGTCGAGATCGAGCTCATCGCGAATGCGCTCGATCGCCGCCATGGCGGGGCGTCCGAGCACGGCCGTCATGTCGTCGAGAAACGCCGCATCCTCGGTCCGATGCTCCGCATGGTCGGCCATGTCGGCGGTGAAGTAGTGCACCTTCCACTGCCGCGATACCGCGACGTGCAGCGGATGGATCCGGCCGTCGATGACCATCGCCCGGTACTTTCGCACATTGCCGTCGGCCCCTCTGGCGTTCAGATGCTCGATCAGCAGCACCCGCCCGGCGGGCAGCGAGCTCGCGGCGGCCGAAAGATCCGCCGCGGTCTCGACCCGGACGAAATGTCGCCCGGTGTGAAATCCCGGGCTGCGCAGCAGCAACGGAAACGCAAAGCCGTGGCGAGCCACCGCGGCCTGCGCGGCGCGCCCGGTCAGGGTGGCGCGCGGCAGCTCGATCATGCGCGGCGTTCTGACCCCCGGCAACGTCGACAGGCGACGGGCGTTCGCCACGCGTGCGGTGCGCAACACCCGCGAGGGATCATTGATGACCGGGGCTGGGGTTCGTGAAAGGAGCGCAGCGGCGGCCCGCAACGCCGGGCGGCACAAGTCCGCATCGCCGATGGTATTGAACACCAGCCGATGGGGCGGCAGCGGCACGGCCGGATCGTCGTACTCGGTCACCAGGACGGAGGACAGGAAGATGCGGTCGTCGACGAAGGACGCCGTCGGGATATTGCCGCCCAGGGCGGATACCAGCACCAGCAGGGGCAACGGCGGGTGGGTGCCGCGGTAGGGCAGCGTGGTGAGGAAGCGGCCTTGAAAGCCGAGCCGCCGATGCCGGTCGGCGCCGCGGCGGTCGCCGATTTCGGCCAGCGCGTTGGCGAGGCCGCGATGCGCCTGGGCGTGATCGTGGTCGAGCCGCAGAGCAGCCTCGAAGTGACGGCGGGCATCGGCAATCTCGCTGGCGCCGAGCAGCAAGTTGCCCAGGTTCACGTGTCCCATCGACTCGTCGGGGTGGCATGCGACCGCCTGCAGGTATGCAGTGCGCGCCGCCGCGCGATATCCGGTCGCATAGAGCAGCGTGCCGAAGTCATTGAGCGCGGCGAAATGGTTCGGCGCGCGCCTGAGGACCGCGAGATAGGCCTGTTGTGCGTCCTGAGGTCGCCCCAGCGCGGCCAGGAGCCCGGCACGCTCGATCAGCTGATCGATGGGGACGTCCTCGTCGCGCAGTTGCTCCTCGAGCTGGCGCAGCCGAGCCTCTTGCGCCAGCCGGGGTGCCCAGCTGCCGCGATCGGGGCCGCAGGACATGACGTCGCCGGGACGGTTGTGGTGCATCGTGACGTCTCTAGGGGGCACTTGGTTAACCAGGGGTTAACTTCCGCCGGCCTCGATCGTCGACGTCCCGAGCGTCCTGTCAGCAAACCGAATCGGGCGCCATCGAGAGGGTCCCCGAGGGCCGACGCGGCCCGGATCCGGTCACGCCAGGGACGCGGTCCGGCGCACCGGTCGCCCGACCATCTGCGTCACGCGCTGCACCGACACCGCCTGCCCGCGGGTGCTCTCGAACATGGTCAGTTGCCAGGTCGCGTGGACGTCGTCGACGCGCAGGATGTAGAGCCCGTCATCATCGCCCTTGACCTTGATATAGCGATAGTCCGGCCCGAACCACTGATCGATCGTCTCGATCACCTCGACACGGCGGGCGCCTAGCTCGAAGCCCTGCGGCATCAGCATGCCGCGGTGGCCCGGATGGGTCTCGACGTCGATGTCCATGGCTCCAAGGTTGCAGAATTCCGGCCTGCCTTCAACCCGTTCGCTGAGGGATGACCGGACTCCGCCGACCGCTGGCGGCGAAAGGCCGGTCCCGCCCGAATGCGCGCAGTCCTCGACCTCAATACATCGCCCACAGGCCGGGGGTGGCGAGCTCCAGCAGGTGCCCGTCGGGGTCGCGAAAGTAGACGCTGTGGCCGCCGCGCCGCCATGCCGTACGGCCTTCGATATCGACCCCATGGCGTCTCAGGCGGTCCTCCCATTCGGCCAGGGCGTCCGCCGGAATGGCAAAGGCGACGTGAAGCGGACCGCTGCCGTCATGGGGCGGGATGGTGCCGCCGGGCAGGTGCGCGGTCGTGAGCGAGGCGCCGCGGCGAAAGATCAGCAGGACGCTGCGGGCGCCGACCTCGTAGGCACACAGCCGGTCGTCGGCGAACAGGCCCTTGAGAGCAAGGACATCCTCGTAGAAACGTCGCGCACGCGGCAGGTCGTCGACGTAGAGGGCGGTTTCGAGGACTCCATCCAGGCTGGGCACAGCGGGTTCCGGTCGCCTGCAGGCGAGCCCGGCGGATGCCGGTCGCCTGCTCGTGACGCCCCGCACCGACCCGCCGCGATGGGTCGGCGCGGGGCGCCAATGTCCATGTTTCCACGGTTGCAGAATTTGCACCCGCCTTCAACCTCGGCGTCCCCGGCAGAACCCGTGCGCCGCGAACAGGATTCCCCTCCGCGCGAAAACCCTCTATACGGCGGCCTCCCGCCCTCAAGAGCACGCTCGACATGCACCATGCTTTCGTCGCGCGCGGCAGCACGCCGGCATCGGTCCCGATCTGGTTCGTCCGCGAGGACGGCTGGGCTGCGCTGCGCGACGGGCTCGATCCGGCGGCGCGCGCCTTCGCGCGGGCGGCGGGGTTCGAGCCGCAGCCCGGCCGGCACTTGGCGCTGCCCGGAGCCAGCGGCGACTTGTCCGGCGTGCTGTTCGGGATCGAGCCGAACGCCAAGCCGCACAAGGACCCCTTCCTTGCCGGCAAGCTGCCCGGTGTGCTGGCGCCCGGCACCTACCGCTTTGCCAATGCGCCGCACGACCTGCGGCTTGCCGTCCTCGCCTTTGCGCTCGGCTGCTATCGCTTTACCCGCTACCGCGAGGCGCCGTCGCGGGACGTGAAGCTCGAGCTGCCCGACGGTGTGGACGGCGCCGATCTCACCCGCATCGCCGAGGGTGTCGGTCTGGCGCGCGATCTCATCAACACGCCGGCCAACGACATGGGACCGGCCGAGCTCGAGGATGCGGCGCGGACGCTCGCCGCCCGGCACGGCGCGAAACTTCACAGCATCGTCGGCGACGATCTGGTCGCGGCCAATTTCCCGCTGGTCCATGTGGTGGGCCGCGCCGCCGCGCGCGCCCCGCGGGTGATCGACATCGGGTGGGGAGACCCGGCCGACCCGAAGGTCACGCTGGTCGGCAAGGGCGTGGTGTTCGACACCGGCGGCCTCGACATCAAGCCGGCGTCAGGCATGCTCATCATGAAGAAGGACATGGGGGGCGCGGCCTGCGTGCTCGCGCTCGCCCACATGGTGATGGATCGCGGCCTGAAGGTGCGCCTGCGGGTGTTGATTCCGGCCGTCGAGAACGCGATCTCGGGCTCGGCATTCCGGCCGCTCGACGTCTACCGGTCGCGCAAGGGTCTGACGGTGGAGATCGGCAATACCGATGCGGAGGGCCGGCTGGTGCTGGCCGACGCGCTGGCGCTGGCCGACGAGGAATCCCCCGAGCTCCTGATCGACATGGCGACGCTGACCGGCGCGGCGCGCGTCGCGCTCGGCCCCGATCTGCCGCCGTTCTATACCGACGACGACGCGCTGGCGGCTGGGCTCGCGCGCCACGCCGTGGCGGAGAACGATCCGCTGTGGCGCATGCCGCTGTGGCGGGGCTACGACCAGATGATCGAGTCCAAGGTCGCCGACATCACCAACGCGGCGGGCGGCGGCTTTGCCGGCTCGATCGAAGCCGC
>JBEKZK010000181.1:0-7800 GCA_049509935.1 Xanthobacteraceae bacterium
ATGAGCGGCATCGGGCGCCTGCCCGACGGCCGTTTCGTCGATCTCGCCGGGCGGCCGATCGATCTGCTGTTCAAGCTCTATCCCTGGGAGTGGATGCTGCGCGAACCGTTCGGCGAAAGACTGCCCGGCGCCGCGACCCAGTTCGTCGAGCCGCCGTGGAAGGCGATCCTGTCGAACAAGGGCATCCTGCCGCTGCTGTGGGAAATGTTCCCGCGCCATCCCAACCTGCTTCCAGCCTGGTTCGAGGGCGACCCGGCGGCGGCTTCGCTGGGGACATCATACGTGCGCAAGCCGCTCTATTCGCGCGAAGGAGCCAACGTGGAGATCGTGGCCGGCGGCAGCGTGGTCGATGCCGACGGCGGCCCCTACGGCGCGGAAGGATTCATTCGCCAGGCGGTGGCGGGCATGCCGCACCCGGGCGGCAACTACGCGGTGGTCGGATCCTGGATCGCGGCGGGAAAGCCGTGCGGACTGTCGCTGCGCGAGGACAGCGGCCCGATTACCAAGAACACCTCGCGCTTCGTGCCCCATGCCATCGTCGGATGAGGCCTCGCACGTGCGGCGGGTGCTCAACGTCGTGAGCCTGATCGCGTTCGCGACCGCGCTGTTCACGCGCGCGGTCGACCCGATCGTGCCGCCGATAGCCCGCGACCTCGCGGTGCCGCCGGCCACCGTCGCGCTGCTGTCGACCGCGTTCGCGCTGCCGTTCGCGCTGATCCAGCCGCTGCTCGGGCCGATCGCCGACATGGTGGGCAAGACCCGCATCATGCTGCTGTGCCTGTCGGTGCTGCTGGTCGCCGCGACCATCGCGGCGGTGGCGACCAGCTTCCCGGCGCTGCTCGTCACCCGCATCGTCGCCGGCATGGCGGCCGGCGGCATTTTCCCGGTGGCGGTGGCGATCATCGGCGACCTGGTGGCGGTCGCCCAGCGCCAGGTCGCGCTCGGCCGCTATATGGCGATCGTCGTCTCCGGCAACCTGCTCGGAACCTCGCTGTCCGGCGTGGTCAACGACATCGCCGGCTGGCGCAGCGTCTTCGTCGTCTGCGCGGTGTGTGGGGCGGTCGCCTGGATCGCCGCGGTCATCGGCCTGCGCGGGGTGAAGAACGACGGCCCGGCGCGCCTCGATCTCAAGTCGATTCCGGCGAGCTATCGGGCGATCTTCGCCAACCCGCGCGCCAAGGTGTGCTTCGGCGCGGTGTTCGTCGAGGGTGTCGCGATCTTCGGACTGTTTCCCTACATGGCGCTGCTGCTGATCGCGCGGGGCGAGCCGCGAGCCGCGATCGCCGGGGCGGTCCTCGCCGGCTTTGCGCTGGGCGGCATCGCCTATGCGCTGCTGGTGCGCATTCTTCTCGGCCGGCTGGCGCCGGGCCGCCTGATGATGCTGGGTGGCGGCATCGCGGCGGTGGCGCTGCTGGCGGTGGCGCCGACGCTGCCGTGGCCGGTCGAGCTCGGGGTGCTCGCCGTCATGGGGTTCGGCTTCTACATGCTGCACAATTGCATTCAGCTGCAGGCGACCGAGATCGCCCCGACCGGCCGCGGAGCTGCCACGGCGCTGCACTCGTCGGCGTTCTTCCTCGGCACTGCGGTCGGGCCGGTGGCCTACGGGTTCGGCCTTGCCCATTTGGGAGCGGCGCCGACGCTGGCCGCCGGTGCCGTCGGCATGGCGCTGACCGGATGGGCCTGCGCGCGCCTGTTTCGCGATCGCGAGCCGCCGGCGTGACCAGCACCGGGCAAATTGGCGCGGCCGGTGCGGCGGTCTTGCCGCGACGGGCAAAACCGCAGATGATGGACCAACGGCCTGGGGTGCCGCGCGCATGCGTGGCTGAGATCAAACCCATCGAACCTGTCTGGGTCATGCCAGCGTAGGGATCCGCCGATGGCATCGAAGCGCAGCTCCTCGATCAACGTCGTCATCGTCGGCGCCGGCATCATGGGTCTCGGCATCGCCTGGCGTCTCGGCCAGCGCGGCGCCAGGGTGACGCTGTTCGACGCCGGCAGGGCCGGCGGCGGCGCCAGCCATGCGGCCGCCGGGATGCTGGCGATCTGCGCCGAGGCCGAGCCCGGCGAGCAGGCGCTGGTGGCGCTCGGGCGAGCCAGCCAGGCGCTGTGGCCGGAGTTCGCCGCAGAGCTCGAGGGACTGACCGGCGAGGCTGTGGATCTGCGCCGCGAGGGGACGCTGCTGGTGGCGCTGACGGCCGACGATCAGGCCCGCATCTGCCATCACCTGGAGTTCCAGAAGGGCCTCGAGCTGCCGGTGGAATGGATTTCGGCGGCGGAGACGCGGCGGCGCGAGCCGCATCTGGCGGCCCGGCTGGCCGGCGCGGTGGCGAGCCCGGAGGACCTTCAGGTCGACAATCGCAAGGTCGTCGCCGCGTTGCGGACCGCGGCCGAGAGGAGCGGAGCGACCATCCACGAGCACCGCGCGGTCGAGCGCATCCTCGTCACCGACGGCCGCGCCACCGGGGTGCGGCTGCGCGACAGAAGCGCGATTCCGGCGGACGTCGTGGTGCTTGCCGCCGGCGCCTGGTCGCGCGGGCTGGAAGGCCTGCCGGCCGCGCTGCGCCCACCGGTCCGCCCGGTGAAGGGTCAGTTGATCTCGCTGCGCATGGACCCGCGGGCGCCGCTGATAAGCCACGTCGTGCGCGCTCCCAATGTGTACCTGGTGCCGCGCCTCGACGGCCGCCTCATCCTCGGCGCGACGTCGGAGGAGAAAGGTTTCGACCGAACGCTGACGGCCGGCGGCATGCTGGCGCTGCTCGAGGCGGCGTGGCGCCTGGTGCCGGCGATCGAGGAGCTGCCGATCGACGAGATGTGGGTCGGCCATCGGCCGGGCAGCCGCGACGATGCGCCGATTTTGGGCGCGGCGCCGGTGGAGGGGCTGGTCTACGCCACCGGACATTCGCGCAACGGGATCCTGCTGGCTCCGGTCACGGTCGATGCGATCGCCCGCCTCGTGCTCGACGGAGAGGTCGTTTCTGCAATCCGCCCGTTCGGCATGGAGCGCTTCGTCCCGGCGCGGGCGGCGGAGTAACATACCATGCCGGACGCGACGAGCGCCGCCATCCGGGTCAACGGGATCGACGAGCCGTTGACCGCAGCGACGATCGCGGCGCTGCTCGCGATCCGGGACATCTCGCCGCAGATGCTCGGGGTCGCGGTTGCCCGCAACGGCTCGGTGGTGCCGCGGGTGGACTGGGCGACGACACCGGTCCGGCCCGGCGATGAGATCGAGATCGTGCTCGCCCGTCAGGGCGGATAGAGAGAGACCATGACTGACACGCTCACGATCGCGGATCGGACCTTCCGGTCGCGCCTGTTCCTCGGCACCGCCGGCTATCCCAACCAGAAGATCATGCTCGATGCGCTGGCGGCGAGCGGCACCGAGATGGCGACCGCATCGATCCGCCGCATCAGCCTCGCCGGTGAGGAGGAAAGCCTGTTCGACCTGCTTCATGGCCGCGTGCACTTCCTGCCCAATACGGCCGGATGCCAGACCGCCAAGGACGCGGTGCTGACGGCGGAGCTGGCGCGCGAGGCGCTGGGCACCAACTGGATCAAGGTCGAGGTGATCGGCGATCGCGAGCTGCTCTATCCGGACGTCGAGGAGCTGGTGCGGGCGACCGAGACGCTGGTTGCCGGCGGCTTCGTCGTGCTGCCGTACTGCAACGACGATCCGGTGAGCTGCCGCAAGCTCGCCGATGTCGGGGCTTCCGCGGTGATGCCGCTCGGCTCGCCGATCGGCTCCGGGCTGGGAATCTGCAATCCGCACCTGATCGAGCTGATCTGCGCGCGCTCGGCCGTTCCCGTCGTGCTCGATGCGGGCATCGGCACGGCGTCGGACGCGGCGCTCGCCATGGAGCTCGGCTGCGCCGCCGTGCTGCTCAACACCGCGGTCTCCAAGGCGCGCGATCCGGTGCGCATGGCGGCGGCGATGCGCGCCGCCGTGGAAGGGGGCCATCTGGCGCGCCACGCGGGCCGCATCCCCAAGGTGGCGAACGCGCAGGCCTCGAGCCCGCAATTCGGTCTCGTCGGCACGTGAGGTTGCCGCAACCGCCGCTGCTCCTGGTCACCGACCGCACGCAGACCCGGTTGCCGCTCGGCCGCGTGGTCGAGCGGGCGCTGGCGGCGGGCTGCCGCTGGGTCAGCCTGCGCGAGAAGGATCTTCGCGACGTCGAGCAGGTCGTGCTCGCCGCCGTGCTCCTGCCGCTGACCCATCTGGTCGCGGCCCGCCTCACCCTGCACGGCAGCCCGGCGCTCGCCAAGGCGGCGGGCGCCGACGGCGTGCACCTGCCGTCCGGCGCCGATGCCCGTGCGGCACGCGCGGCGTTCGGACCGGGGGGGCTGGTCGGCATGTCGGTGCACAGCGCGGCGGAGGCCGGCGAGCTCGATCCCGACCTCGTCGACTACGCGGTCGCCGGACCCGCCTTCGCGACGGCGAGCAAGCCGGGCTACGGTCCGGTGCTGGGCGCGGCGGGAATTGCCGCGATGTCGCGCGCATCGAAGGTGCCGATCATCGCCATCGGCGGCGTCGAGGCGGCAAATGTCGCCGAGGTTCTCGATGCTGGAGCGTCGGGCGTCGCCGTCATGGGCGGCGTGATGCGCTCACCCGAGCCGGAGAACGAGGTGAAACGCCTGCTGGCGGCGCTGCGAGCGAGGTAGCCCGGATGAAATCCGGGAACGGCGGTGCCACAGCCCTGCCGCTGGCTCCGCATTCCGCTACGCTCCATGCGGGCTACAGGACACCTATGCGCAGGAAGTAGCTACCCGCGACCGCGATAACCCGCCACGCCCTGGTCCGGCACCCAGACGCGAGGCGGCAACCGGCCGATCTGCCAGAATACGTCGATCGGCATCCCGCCGCGCGGATACCAGTAGCCACCGATCCGCAGCCATCGCGGCTTCAGCAGTGCGGCGAGGCGTTTGCCGATGCCGACCGTGCAGTCCTCGTGAAAGGCCCCGTGGCTGCGGAAGCTCGCGAGATAGAGTTTCAGGGACTTCGATTCCACCAGCCAGGCTTTCGGGGCGTAGTCGATCACCAGGATGGCAAAATCCGGCTGCCCGGTGACCGGGCACATCACGGTGAATTCCGGCGCGGTGAAGCGCGCCACGTAGACCGTATCGGGGTGCGGATTGGCCACCCGGTCGAGCACCGCTTGTCCGGGCGAGGCCGGCGTCGGCGTCGGCGTGCCGAGTTGCAGTGGTTTGCGCGCCATCGGTTCAGGAACTCGCCGCGCCCGAGGCAAGCCTGGCGTCGATCAGCGTGTCGGCGGCGTCGATCAGCTCATGCTGCGGGCCGGCACTTCCGAGAACCTGTGCGGCCGCATAGGCACCATTGACCAGCAGCAGCATCTGATCGGCGAGCCGAGCCGGATCGGCCGCGCCGAGCGTGCTTGCGATCACACCGAGGCGCCGACGCATCTCGTCGCGATTGGCGCGTGCGACCACGCGGCCCGGGTGGTCCGCATCGGCGAACTCGGCAGCGGTGTTCATGAACGGGCAGCCGCGATACTGCGGGTTCGCCAGCCGCTTCACCATGCCGGCGAGCAGGGCCCGCAACTGCTCGCGCGGAGCATCGGGATGACGCGCCGCCACTTTGTCCCACCACAGCCAGAACCGCCGGTCCTGGTCCTCGAGGAAAGCCGCGATCAGCGCGTCCTTCGACGGGAACCAGCGATAGAGGCTGGTCTTCGCCACCCCGGATTTTTCCACGATGGTATCGACGCCGACGGCACGAATGCCGTCGCGGTAGAACAACTCGCTGGCGGTGCGGAGGATTTTGTCGCGCGCCGACATCTCGGCCCCGCGCGCCGCCGTGGTCACGTTCGCATCCATCGATCTGCCTTCACCTTTCTGCGAGCCGATGAAAGTGGCTTGACATCACTACAGACCTGTACGTATCGTGTCAACCGATACGGACCTGTAGGTATCGCCCAGGTTCGTGTCGACCGCCGATGACGCAACAGGAGCAATGCCATGGGTCAGTCCGTTGGATTTGCGCGCGAGGCCGATGGGCGCGTTTGGCATGACGCCCTGCCGGGCATCGGAACGATTGCCGTGCGGACATTGTCGCTCGCCGACTGGGATGCCTACCGGACATTCGTCGAGCGGATCGAGCGCGACGACATGCGGTTGCGTTTTGCCGGGCCGGTGAAGCTCGATGCCAGCCGATGCCGAAGGTTCCTCGATGTCGACCACGACCGCGAAGAGGCGTTCGCGGCGTTCGACGGGGAGGGGGCGATGCTCGGGGTGTCGCGGCTCGCCCGGACGTCGGCGACCGAGGCCGAGATCGCGCTGATCGTGCGCTCCGATCTCAAGCGGCACGGGGTCGGCAGGCTGCTGCTCGATCGGTTGATCCGACATGCCGAGGCTGCCGGGATCGGCGTCCTCACCGGCGAGGTGCTGTACGAGAACCGGGCCATGCTGTCGCTTGCGCGGCGCGCCGGCTTCGGGCTCACCAGCCAATCGGGCCTGCTGGTGGCGATCCGCATGGACCTCGACCCGACGATGTCACCGCCATCGGCTCCGCGGCCCGAAGCGGGACGATGGGCCGGCCGGGCATGATGGGCGGCGTCAGTTGGCGGTCACGTGGTTGCGGAATTCCACCGGGCTGTCGATTGCGGGGATCCGCTCGATGCTCTGGCCCGAGCCGTTGATGGTGATGTCGCCATAGTTGAGCATGCGGCCGAGAATGCCCTGGGTGACGTCGACGCTGACGATCTTGTCCATGTGCATTTCGCGGGTCTTGCGGCTGATGAAGCCGGTCTTGTAGATGACCCGCCGGTCGGTGACCGCGACCTCGGTGTTGACGCGCTGCCACCAGGCCCGCAGCAGCAGGAATGCCCCGGTCACCACGAGCACCGCGGCCACCCCCAGCCCGATCAGATGCATCGAGGGCGACGACGTCTCAGTCGGTGTCAGCGCCCAGACCACCAGCGCCACGACGCACACGGCGCCGCCGCGCCAATAGCCAACCCGCGAAAAGGTGGTGACCTGGCGGATGGTCTCCCCGGGCTGCAGAACCTGATCGACATAGCGCATCGGCGTGTCCCGTCGGTGTCGGATCCGTGCAGAGGCTTGGCCTCGCCTCCCGCATTGGCTACAAGCGCGGCGACACGAATGCAATGCGGGAAAAAAGAGCCGGCACATGACCGCAATCGTCGACATCATCGGCCGCGAGATCCTCGACAGCCGCGGCAATCCGACCGTGGAGGTCGATGTGGTGCTGGAGGACGGCACGCTGGGGCGCGCCGCCGTCCCGTCGGGCGCCTCGACGGGAGCACATGAGGCGGTCGAGCTGCGTGACGGCGACAAGAGCCGGTATCTCGGAAGGGGCGTGCGCAAGGCCCTCGACGCCGTCAACGGGGAGATCTTCGACGCGGTCGGCGGGATGGAGGCCGAGGCGCAGGTCAGGATCGACGAGACCTTGATCGCGCTCGACGGCACGCCGAACAAGAGCCGGCTCGGTGCCAACGCCATCCTTGGCGTATCGCTCGCGGTCGCCAAGGCGGCCGCCGGGGCGAGCGAGCTGCCGCTCTACCGCTATGTCGGCGGCACCTCGTCGCGCATCCTGCCGGTGCCGATGATGAACATCATCAACGGCGGCGTGCACGCCGACAATCCGATCGACTTTCAGGAATTCATGATCGTGCCGCTCGGCGCGGCGAATTTTGCCGAAGCGTTGCGCGCCGGTTCGGAAATTTTCCACACCCTGCGCGCCGCGCTCAAAAGTGCCGGGCACAATACCAATGTCGGCGACGAGGGCGGTTTTGCGCCGAACCTGCCGTCGGCCGAGGCCGCGCT
>JBEKZK010000182.1:0-7792 GCA_049509935.1 Xanthobacteraceae bacterium
AACTTCGCGCTGCGGTTCGCGCGCGGGGAGTATCTGGTGATCTACGACGAGGAGGACAGGCCCGAGCCCGACCAGCTGCGCAAGGTGGTGGCGACCTTCAGGAACGCGGCGCCCGACGTCGCCTGCCTGCAGTGCCGCCTCAACTATTTCAACCGGGACGAGAACTGGCTCACCCGGATGTTCACGCTCGACTACACCCTGTGGTTCGACCAGATCCTGCCCGGGCTGGAGCGGCTCAACGTCCCGATCCCGCTCGGCGGCACCTCGAACCACTTCAAGACGAGCGTGCTGCGCGAGCTGCACGGCTGGGATCCGTTCAACGTCACGGAGGATGCCGATCTCGGCATCCGGCTGACCCAGAAGGGCTATCGCGTCGGCATCGTCGACTCGACCACGTTCGAGGAGGCGAGCTGCCACGCCGGCAACTGGATCCGCCAGCGGTCGCGGTGGATCAAGGGCTACATGCAGACCTTCCTGGTCCACATCCGCCGGCCCTGGCACCTGGTGCGCACGACCGGGGTGCTCGGCCTGCTCGGCTTCATCTTCTTCATCGGCGGCACCGCGCTGTCGGGCCTGCTCAATCCGCTGTTCTGGGGGATCTATCTGGCGTGGTTTGTGACGTCCGCCGCCAATATCGATGTGCTGTTCCCGCAGGCGCTGCTGTTCATCAGCCTGTTCAATCTGCTCGCCGGCAACGGCGCCTTCATCTATCTGAGCATGCTGGCGCCGATCCGCCGCGGCTGGCTCCATCTCGTTCCCTACAGCCTCACCGCGTTCGCCTATTGGGTGCTGATCTCGATCGCCGCCTACAAGGCGCTGTGGCAGCTGCTGCGCAATCCGTTCTACTGGGAGAAGACCCGGCACGGCGTGTCGCGATACGCCATCGAGCGGATCGCCGAGGTTCAGGAAGCCCGGTCATGAACAGGATCCTCGCCGCGGCCCCGATCGCTTTGGTGGTGCTCATCGCGGTGCTGGCGGTGACCGAGGCCGCCACCCGCGGCGCCGCCCTGTCGGGCGATTCGATCGCGCTGTGGGCCGGCGCCATCGCGGCCGCCGACGGCGAGGTGTCGGTGGGCGGAATCGCGGCGGCCTATCCGACCGTTCCGTTCCTGGCGATGACGCTCATCAAGCTGATCACGCCGGCGAGCGCGCCGGTGCCGGCGCTGCTGGCGGCGGCCGTCGCCGCCGTGCTGGCGGGACTGTGGTTCGGCACGGCGCGCCGCGCCGGATGGCCGGCGGTGACCGCCGGCGCGGCGACGCTGCTGGTGATCTTCCATCCGGCCGTGCTGCGCGCCGCGATCGAGGGCCCGGCGGACCTTCTGGTGGTGGCGTTTCTCTATCTGCTCGGCGTGGCGCTCTACGAGTTCCGGGCGCGGATCGGCGTTCCCGAGGCGATGGCGGTGGGCTTCGCGCTGCTCGGGCTGGCGTTCTCGCACCCGATCGGCGCCGCCGTCGCGGTCGGCTCGATTCCGCTGCTCGCCTTCGCCACCCGACCGGCCCTGGTCGCCGGCTCGGCGCTCAACATCGTGCTGACCCTGATGTTCCCGGTGCTCTTCGCCGCCGCGGCGTTCTGCTACGTCTCGTGGGTCTTTCCCGGCGACGGCTGGAATTTCCTCGCCGCGCCGTCCGCCGGCCTGGCGGCGTGGGCGGCTGGATTTGCTCACGGCCTGGCCGGCATCTCCAGCGGCTCGCTGTCTGCCGACGCCGCGTTTGCGATCGCGGCCGCGATCGTGCTCGGCGCGCCCATCGTCCCGGTGGTGATCGTCTGGGTGCGTCAGCGCCGGCCGTTGACCGCGCCGCCGCTCGTGCTGGCGGGCTCCGTCGTCGTCTCAGCCGCGCTCGCCGTCGCGACCCGGCTGTGCGGGAGCCCGGCAACCCTTGCGGCGGCGGCGCCGGTGCTCGCCATGCTGGTGCTCACCCGCATCCCGGTGGTGCGCGAGCGGCGCGCCACCGCCTTGCTGCTCTTGGCGCTCGGCTGGCTGGGCGGGGCGGCGAGCCTGGTGATCGTCGATCCGCGCATCGCCGCCCAACTGAGCGCGGCATCGAGCCCCTCATCGAGCGACCAGATGCCGGGCCGTCGGGCTCCCTCCGGCAAGCCGAGCGCCGGCCGGATCGACGACGGCGACGCCGCCGCGGCGCTGGCGCTCGGCGGCGCCGTGGCGGGACGCGACGACGTTCTCGTCGACACGCTCAACGCACCCGCCGTCGTGGTCGGCCGCGGCTCCGCGCGCGGCCTGCTGTCGCCGTGGGGCGAGCCGTTCCGGCTGGCGGTGCTGTTCTCGCGCATCGACGCACAGCTCGTCGCGGTCCCGGATCCTGCAAGCATCTCGGGCGCGCAGGACCGCCTGACCAAGTCGTTCCCGCTTCTCTTCCATAACGGATTGCCCAATTATCGGATCGTATACCAAAATTCTATTTGGAAGTTGTTTGAACGTGTGGACCAGGTTGCGATTCACCAGGATTAATCGACATGCGTTCAAGATAAGATCGCCATTCAACGGCGGTTCGAACCCGAGGGGTCAGATGCGCATTCTCCTGGTCGACGATTCCGAAGACGCGCGCGACATCACCGAAGCGATGCTCATCTCCGCCCATTTCCGCGACGTCGTGACGGCGACTTCGGCGTGGGAGGCCTTCAAGATCCTCGATCTCGGCCAGACCACCAGCCAGGCGCCCGGCGTCGACGTCATCCTGCTCGATATCGTGATGCCGGAGATCGACGGCATCGAGGCCTGCGCGCGCATTCGCAAGGACACGCGCTACTGCGACATCCCGATCATCATGGTGACGTCGCTCGAGGACATGGAGAGCCTGTCCAACGCCTTCGTGGCGGGAGCTACCGACTACGTCACCAAACCGGTGAATCGCACCGAGCTGGTCGCGCGCGTGCGCGCAGCGCTCAAGCTCAAGGGCGAGCTCGATCGCCGGCAGGCGCGGGAGCGCGAGCTGGTGTCGTTCCTGTCGGGCTGGGGGCAGCGGCGCGCCAAGATTCTGGTCGACGACGTGACCGGCCTGTTCGTCGACGAGGTGGCCGAGGCCTATTTGAGCGCAGTCGGTGCCTCCGGCCACGACCAGGTGTCGGTGCTGGCGCTCACCGTCGACCGGATCGAGTCCTACCGGACGACCCACGGCGAGTACGCGGCGCGCTGCGTGCTCGAGCAGGTGGCGCAGGCGATCCGCAACGTGCCGGCGACCGTCGGCGTCATCGCCGCCGCCTACCGCAACGGCCCGATGGTGCTGATCGCCCCCGGGATGGATGCCAGCGCCGCCGCCAGGCTCGCCGACCATCTGCGCACCACCGTCTCGCAGCTGCGGATCGCCAATTCGGAATCGATCGTCGCCGACCACTTCACCGCCAGCATCGGCGCGGTCACCGGGCGCCTCGACGGCGCCGTCGATCGCACGCCGTTGCTCGCCCAGGCGATCGCGACCGTCGCCGGCGCCGGACGCAGCGGCGGAAACCGCGTCGTCGCCGTCACCGACGCCCCGTCGATCCAGCCGGTCGCCCACGACAAGAAGGTTCAGACCGTCCACAGCTGATGGTGTGTTTGCTGCTCGTAGGGTGGGCAAAGCGCAGCGTGCCCACCTGCAGCGTCTGAAGGTGGGCACGGCGCAAGAAGCGCCTTTGCCCACCCTACAAGTTTGTATGGTGTGGAGTGTCCAGTGCGTACCCGTCATCTCCGGCCCGGGCTCTGTCTCGCGATCCTGGCGCTTCCCTCCGACGTGCTCGCCGCGGCGTGGACGCTGCCGGCCGGCCAGGGACAGGCCATCGTCACCGGCACCATGAGCACCAGCACCCAGGCGTTCGACGGCTCCTCCCTGATCCAGCCGGCGCCGCGCTACGACAAGCTCGAGCTCCAGGGCCTGGTGGAGTACGGCGTCACCGACCGGTTGACCGCGATGGTGGCGCCCAGCCTGCAGCAGGTGAGCATGTCCGACCCCAGCGCCCGGCGTAGCGGCCTCGGCTATACGGAATTCGGCGGACGCTACCAGCTCCTGCAAGGCGATGCCTGGGTGCTCTCCGGCCAGACTACGCTGCGCATTCCCGGCACCTTCGACAAGATCAATCCGGCGGCGGTCGGCTACACCGATCCTCAGGTCGACGTGCGCGCCCTGCTCGGATACTCGTTCTCGGCCGGCAGCATGCCGGCGTTCGTCGATGTGGAGCTGGCGCAGCGCTTCCGTCTCGGCGGCGCCGACGACGCACCGAACGAGATCCATGCCGACGTCACCCTCGGCCTGCGGGTGGCACCGCAATGGCTGCTGCTCGCGCAGTCGTTCAGCGTGATCTCGGAGGGCTCCGGCGGACCGGCCTTTCCGGCCTACGACTATCACAAGCTCCAGCTCAGCGCGGTCTACGACGTGAGCCAGGCCCTGTCGCTGCAGCTCGGCGGATTCTCGACCTATGCGGGGCGCAACGCCATCCAGGAGAACGGAATCATCAGCGGAGCATGGTACCGATTCTGAGCGGATGGCTGAACATTGTTCATACGTAGTACATCCTACGTGATGACCGTCACTGCGCGTTCTCGCCATTGTGTTAGGATGGAATTGGTTTCGACTGCGCGCGACTGTGCGAGCATACTCCGGTTCAGGGCAAGCAAAATACCCGACCCACAGGTTATCACGTACCGGCGCCGTGGAGTCGCTTCGGGCCGCATGAGACGTATGACAAGGATTTGAGCGGACGCTGGGCTTCGGCGTGGCCGGCGATCGGCGAGGCGTTCGAGCGGGCGCTGGCCGGCACAACGTCATATCTCGAGAACCAGAGCGTGTTCCTCGCCTGACGTGCTGAATCAATCAACACAGAAAGAATGGAAAGAATAGGGGTCTGTCCCATATTCATCCTATTTATCACCGTCCGTCGCGCGCCGCAGGGATCAGGCTCATGATCGGAATGGACAAGCTCCTACTCAGCCTGCCGGCCCCCCGACACGCATCGCCGACCACCTACCTGCTCGCCGCCGCCATGGTCGCGGCGGCGCTGGTGCTGCGGATGTGGATGGCGGACTACTTCGCCGGTGTCCAGTTCATCACGTTCTTTCCGATGATCATCCTGGTCACGTTCATCGGTGGACCGGCCCCGGGCTTTTTCGCGGTGGCGCTCTCGTTGGTATCGGTCTGGTATTTCCTGATCCCGCCGACATTCTCGTTCCTTATCGAACGCGTCGCCGACGTGTTCGCGCTGCTGATGTTCGCCGCGGTCGCCAGCCTGGAAGTGCTCATCGTCAGCATCATGCGGGCGGCCCTGACGAGCGTTCACGACCTCAACGACACGCTTGCCGCCGTGTTCAATGGCAATCCGGACGGAATCCTGGTCGCGGACCGCCGGGGGCGCATCGTCCAGATCAACGACCAGATAGCCAATTTGTTCGGGCAATCGCGGGAGTCGCTGGTCAACCAGCCCATCGAGATCCTGATTCCGGAGCGTTTTCACACCGTGCACGCGGCGCATTTCGCGGCCTTCGCCGACGACCCGCGCCGACGGGAAATGGGAATCGGGATGGCGCTGCTCGGCCGTCGCGCCGATGGCGAGGAATTTCCGGTCGACGTCCAACTGGCGCCATTGCGGCTCGCCGGCCCGGCACTGATGATCGCCACGGTGAGGGACGTGACGGCGGAGAAAGCTGCCGCCGAAGCGTTGATCGATAGCCAGCGGCAACAGGCCATCCTCGAGGAGCGGGACCGGGCCGCCGATCGGGTGCGATTCCTGGCCGATGCCTTCGACAAGGCGGCCTTCGGAGTGGTCATTGGCGACCCGCGGACCGACACCGTGCGATTCGGCAATCCGGCATTCGCCGCAATGTGCGGTCGGACGGTCGGCGAGGTCGCCGGGATGCACTTTGCGAAATTCTATCCATCCGAGGAGCGCCCGCGCGTCGAGGCGGCGCTGGCGACGGCAACCCGCGACAGCCACGTCTCCTACGAGTCCCGGCTTCTCCGCAAGGACGGGAGCACCTTTCCGGCTCAGCTTCACATCACCAGCGTGCGGAGCTCCGATGGGATCGTGGACTACCGCATCGCATCCGTGCTCGACATCAGCGAGCGCAGGCGGATGGAGGCCGAGACCAGGTCCATCGAGCAACGTTTTGGCCTGCTGGTCGCCGCCGTCAAGGACCATGCCATCATCATGCTGGACCGCGATGGCAACGTCGTCACCTGGAACGGAGGCGCCCAGCGGATCAAGGGCTACGGCGCCGACGAGATCGTCGGCCGGAACTTCGCATGCTTCTACTCGGCCGACGACATCGCGGCCGGCAAGCCGCGAGCGGAGCTTCGAGTAGCGGTCGAACGAGGCTCGTTCGAGGAGGAAGGCTGGCGGGTCCGCAAGGACGGCTCCAGATTCATCGCCCAGGTCATCATCACGCCGATATTCGACGAGGCCGGAGCGCACATCGGCTTCGCCAAGGTGACCCGCGACATCAGCGAGCGCAAGCAGGCGGAGCAGAAGCTCGCGGCGCAGGCCAGGCTGATGGCCCTGTTGATGGAGACGGCTCCGGCGGCAATCGCCGTGTTCGACCGCAGCATGCGCTATCTGGCGGCGAGCCACCGCTTCCGTGCGGACTATCAGGTCGGCGACCAATCGCTGATCGGACTCAGCCACTACGAGGTCTTTCCCGAAATGCCCGAGCGCTGGCGCGAAATTCACCGGCGCTGCCTGGCGGGCGCTACGGAGCGGTGCGAGGAGGAGCCGTTCCCACGCCACGACGGGACGACCGACTGGGTTCGCTGGGAGATGACGCCGTGGTACGGCGAGGATGGTGCGATCGGCGGCCTCATCCTGTTCAGCGAGGTGATCACTGAGCGCAAGCGGACGGAGCGGGTGCTCGCAACCCAGGCCCGCGACCTCCAGCGCTCCAATGCCGAGCTCGAGCAGTTCGCCTACGTGGCGGCCCACGACCTGCGGGAGCCGCTGCGGATGGTGGCGAGCTACACCGAGCTCCTGGGCGAGATGTACCAGGGCCGGCTCGACGACAAGGCCGACAAATACATCCACTATGCGGTCGACGGCGCCCGGCGCATGCAGCGCCTGATCGATGATCTGCTGGACTATTCGCGGATCGCCGCCAAAGGCAAGGCGCTGCAGCCGACGCCGGTGGCGGCGGTGCTCCGCGAGGTGATCGAGACCATGCATATGAGGATCGAGGAGGCCGGCGCGGAGATCGCCTGCGACGAGCTGCCGGTCGTCCGTGCCGATCCGGGTCAACTGGCTCAGCTGTTCCAGAACCTCATCGGCAATGCGCTCAAGTTCCGCTCGGAACGTCCACTCCGCATTCGCGTCGATGCGCGCCATAGCGACGGCCAATGGGTCCTCTCGGTGGCGGACAACGGCATCGGGATCCCGTCAGGCGATGCCGAGCGGGTGTTCCAGATGTTCCAGCGGCTGCATGGGCGCAGCCAGTACGAAGGAACCGGCATGGGCCTGGCGATCGTCAGGAAGATCGTGGAGCGCCACGACGGGCGCATCTGGCTCGAGTCCGAGCTGGGCAAGGGCACCACGTTCTATTTCACCCTGCCGGCCGACGGAGCAGACGGCGCCCTGCGATTGGTTGCCTAGGTGGGCGGAGCAAGAAATTGGGGGTCGAGGCGGTTGAACCAGCACGGCCGGACTCCCTCTCCTCGCGGCCGGTAACCCCCTCACCCCGACCCTCTCCCCAAGTGGGGAGAGGGAGTCCGGTTGCGCTCGTGGGATGGCATCGTGCTGGTGTAACAGCATTCGTCAGCAACCAAGACCTATCGCGCGTCCTGAAAGATTCGCCAGATGCCGGCCACCTGCTCGGAGAGCTGCATC
>JBEKZK010000183.1:0-7755 GCA_049509935.1 Xanthobacteraceae bacterium
ACGACCTCCGCATAGCCGGCGCGGAACGTGCGGACCGGCAGGGTGTCGAGCACCGTGGTGTCGGCCACCACCAGAATCGGCTGGTGGAAGGCGCCGATCAGGTTCTTGCCGTACGCCGAATTGATGCCGGTCTTGCCGCCGAAAGCCGAATCGACCTGGGCCAGCAGCGTCGTCGGCACCTGCACCACGCCGATGCCGCGGCGAACGATGGCGGCGGCGAATCCCGCCACATCGCCGACCACGCCGCCGCCGAGCGCCACGACCAGGTCGCCGCGCTCGATGCGCCGCTTCAGCAGGGCCTCGCAGACCTCCTCGAGCACCCGCCAGCTCTTCGAGCCCTCGCCGGGAGCAATGACCACCGAGGAGGAGCGCAACCCGACCGCGTCCAGCGCGGCTGCGGCGCCCGCGAGGTGATGGCCCGCCACCGTCTGATCGGTCACGATCGCCACCCCGGCACCCGGCCGCAGCGCGGCGAGGCGGGCGCCGAGCGAGGCCATGACCCCGCGGCCGACCACGATGTCGTAGCCGCGGTCCCCCAGCGCCACGTTGACGATGACCGGATCACCGGCGCGCAACGCGGCCGTCATGGCACGCCGCCGGAACGCTGCGGCGCCTGGTCGAGCCAGTCGACCAGCGCCGCGATCGCCTCGTTGACGATCGTCTCGTGCGGCACCTCGCGCGACCACACCGTCACGTCGGCCAGCGCATAGACCGGATCGCGCATGGCGAGCAGCTCCTTGAGCGTTTCGGCAGGATTGGCGGTCTTCAGCATCGGGCGATCGCTGCGCCGCCTGACCCGCCGCAGCAACACCTCGTAGTCGGCCTTGAGCCATAAGGTGACGCCGTGGCGCTGGACGGCCGCGCGGGTGTCGGCGTGCATGAAGGCACCACCGCCGGTCGCCAGCACCTGGGGGCCCTGCTGCAGCAGGTTGGCAATCACGCGCGCCTCGCCGGAGCGGAAGTTGTGCTCGCCGTGACGCTCGAAATATTCCGGGATCGTCATGGCGGCGCGCGCCTCGATCTCACAATCGGCGTCGACGAAGGGGATGCCGAGCCGATTCGCAAGCCGGCGACCGACCGACGATTTTCCGGCGCCCATCATGCCGACCAGGACGATCGAACGATCGCCGAGGCTGGCGACAAGCCGCGACTCCGGCGTCGCGGTCCTCGATGCCGCAATATCGCTCATCGGAAATCCAGGTCAAAGTGCGCCGCAGGACCAGACTGGCCCGGCGCCCTCGTATACGCCGGCATGGAGCCTCTTGCCAGCGCGGCTCAAAAATGGTGGTAGACTGCACTTGGTGCACCGCACTAGTGCACCGATTCCGAAGTTCGCATCACTTGGCGACATCCTCTGGTGCGAACTTCGGAATCCAGAGGTGCACTAGCAAGCCTATGATTCTAGTGCGGTTTTTGGATTTGAAGTTCCTATTACGAGCGCGTCGCACATGTGATAGGAACTTCAAATCCACCGCACTAGGCGCCAGGATGGCTGTTGCGCCTTGCCGGCACACCGACCCGACCGCGCCCGCAACGTCCGGACAGCGCCGCATCGACGGACCGCCTGTTGTCGCAACCCGGGCGGGCGCGATGCAGCGATCCTCCTGCCGGGGACGAGCGCCTGAGTATTGGACCATGCCGAGCCTGATCCGCCTGATCCTGGCGCTTGGAGTCCTGGCCGGGCTCGCCTACGGGGCGATGTTCTCGCTCGCGACGTTCGTCCAGCCCAAGCCGCGCGAGATCACCGTGACGATTCCGCCCGAGCGGCTCGCCAAGCCGCCGCGTTGAGACTTCAGGTGCCCCAATGGCCCGGAGCGCGAAAACGCCCGACCTTCGCCTCACCGACCTGTTTCTCGACATGCTGGCCGCCGAACGCGGGGCGGCGGCCAACACGCTCATCGCCTACCGCGGTGATCTCGAGGATTTCGCCGCCCATGTCGACGGCACCGGCGCCACGGTGGCGACGGCCACCGGCGACGACATCCGCGCCTATCTGGGAGCGCTCGCGCGCCGGATGCTGAGCGCCGCCTCGGTCGCCCGCAAGCTGTCGGCGATCCGCCAGCTCTACCGGTTCCTTTATGCCGAGGGCCATCGCGGCGAGGATCCTGGCGCCGCCATCGAGGGGCCGCGGCGCGGCCGTCCGCTGCCGAAGATCCTGTCGATCGCCGACGTCGATCGGCTGCTGTCCAGCGCCCGCCGGGAGATGGACGATCAGGCCGGCCCGATCGGCGAGCGGCTGCGCTCGGCGCGCATGACCTGCCTGCTGGAGGTGCTCTACGCGACCGGTTTGCGGGTCTCCGAGCTGATCGCCCTGCCGGCGACGGCGGCGCATCGCGGCCAGGGCATGCTGATCGTGCGCGGCAAGGGCGGCAAGGAGCGGCTGGTGCCGCTCAACGAGGCGTCCCGGCGCGCCATGACCGATTATCTGGCGTTGCGCGCGGAGGCAGGCCGCGCCGTGGACGGGAAATGGCTGTTTCCCTCGTTCGGGGACAGCGGCCACATCACTCGCCAGCACTTCGCCCGCGAGCTCAAGGCCCTCGCCACGTCGGCCGGGTTGCGACCCGATCAGGTGAGCCCCCACGTTCTGCGTCACGCCTTCGCCAGCCACCTGCTGCAGAACGGCGCAGACCTGCGATCGGTGCAGACCCTGCTCGGCCACGCCGACATCTCGACCACGCAGATCTACACCCACGTCCTGGCGGAACGGCTGAAGAGCATGGTGCGCGACCTGCATCCGCTGGCGGACGACGACAGCGCTTCCCGGTCATCGTGAGCCACCGCTGCGGCGCCTCGACCAGGGCAGCCATCGGTTCTCTGCCCGCCGCCTCGCCTGTTGGACCGCGCCGCATTGGGCCGCCGATTGCTTGACTTGCCCATCCTCCGGGGCCAGTTTCCGGCCCGCGGCGGCCGCCGCGGGCTACTCGTCGAACCGCCGGTGTGAACGCTCGATGCGAAGCTACTTCGACTTCGAAAAGCCGGTGTACGAGCTCGAATCCAAGGTCGAAGAGCTGCGCGCCATGCAGGCCGGCGGCGACGCGGTGGTGGTCGACGAGGAGATCAGCCGGCTGGAGGCCAAGGCGGCGCAGGCGCTCAAGGATCTCTATGCGGGACTGAGCCCGTGGCAGAAGACCCAGGTGGCGCGGCATCCGGAGCGTCCGCACTGCCTCAACTATATCGCCGGGCTGATCACCGATTTCACCGCACTGGCGGGCGACCGCAAGTTCGGCGACGACGACGCGGTGGTCGGTGGCTTCGGCCGGTTCCGCGGCGAGAGCATCTGCATCATCGGCCAGGAGAAGGGCGCCACCACCGAGGCCCGCCTCAAGCACAATTTCGGCATGGCGCGCCCCGAGGGCTACCGCAAGGCGGCGCGGCTGATGGAGATGGCCGACCGCTTCGGAATCCCGGTCGTCGCCCTGGTCGACACCGCCGGCGCCTATCCGGGGATCGGCGCCGAGGAGCGCGGCCAGGCCGAGGCCATCGCCCGTTCGACCGACGCCTGCCTCAACCTCGGCGTGCCCAATGTCGCGGTGATTCTCGGCGAAGGCGGATCCGGCGGCGCCATCGCGATCGCCACCGCCAACCGGGTGCTGATGCTCGAGCACGCCATTTATAGCGTCATCTCCCCGGAGGGCGGAGCCTCGATCCTGTGGCGGGATACCTCCAAGGCGCAGGAGGCGGCCACCAACATGAAGATCACCGCCCAGGACCTCGTTCGCTTCGGCATCATCGACACGATCATCACCGAGCCGATCGGGGGCGCCCACCGCGATCCCGGCGGCGCGATCGCGTCGACCGGCGAGGCCATCGCAAACGCACTGACGTCGCTGGGCAATCTCGACCGGGCGGCGGTACGTCGGCACCGGCGAGAAAAGTTCCTGGAAATCGGACGTAACCTTTGACGACCGTTTACCGTTCGTTCACCATGTCGAGCCTGACGTGGCGGCTGTCTTTGTCCTGCCTTGCGATAGCCGCATCTTAACGGTAACGGTCGTCTGATGGGACAACAGGGGTGTCCGTCGGGGAGTGCAAGGTTGAATCTCGGTCTCGTCTTCGCCCGCGCGCTGGTGGCATCCGTGGCATGTGCGGTTTCGCTCGTGCTCGCCGGCTGCGACACCGACGGCCTGTCGCCCACGGCCAAGTCGATGAAGCCGTTGTCGTTGCAGATGCTCGGCGAGCTGGACAGGCGGAGCATGCCGAAGGAGTCGCCCATCCTGGTGCGGCTTTTCAAGGAGGAGTCCGAGGTCGAGATCTGGAAGCAGGACACGTCGGGCCGCTTCGCGTTGCTCAAGGCCTATCCGATCTGCCGCTGGTCCGGCGAGCTCGGCCCCAAGACCCGGGAAGGCGATCGCCAGGCGCCGGAGGGCTTCTACACGATCAATCCCTCGCAGATGAATCCCAACTCGCACTATTATCTGTCGTTCGACATCGGGTATCCCAACCCATACGACAAGGTCCACGGCTTCACCGGCTCCAACCTGATGGTCCACGGCGACTGCTCGTCGCGCGGCTGCTACGCGATGACGGACGAGGAGATCTCCGAAATCTACGCGCTCGCCCGCGAATCGTTTTTCGGGGGGCAGCGATCGTTCCAGGTGCAGGCCTATCCGTTCCGAATGACGCCGATCAACATGGCGCGCCACCGCAACAATCCGAACATGGCGTTCTGGAAGATGCTCAAGGTCGGCAACGACCATTTCGAGCTGACCCACCTGGAGCCCAAGGTCGACTTCTGCGAGAAGCACTACGTGTTCAACGCCGAGCCAGCGGCCGACGCGACGCTGGCGGGCGGCAATGCGCCGGCGCTGAGCTTCAGTCCGGCGGGACGGTGCCCGGCCTACCAGGTCGCGCCGGAGGTTGCGGCCGCGGTCGCCGAAAAAGCCAAGCAGGATGATGTCAAGACCGCCGAATTGATCGGCCAGGGCACGCCGGCCGCACCGGTGCGCACCGGTACCGACGGCGGGACCCATCCGGTGTTCCTCGCCAAGCTGCATCCTCACCTGATTCGCGACCGCGACGGCACGGTGCGCGCCGTGATCGAGCCCAATGCCCCGTCGTCGATTCTCGACGCGCTCAATCCGTCTCGCCCACCGCAGATCGCCGAGGCGACCACCGGCTCGGTGCCGGTGACCCGGTCGATGGCGCCGTCGGGCCCGGCTGCCGCCGCGAAGCCGCCGCAAGCGCCGCCGCAGGCCGAGTCCGGCAACCTGTTCACCCGCCTGTTCAGCAGCGAGCCGCCGCAGGCGGCGCCGGCGCAGAAGCCCGAAAATGGGGTGGAGCAGGCGAAGTCCGCGAAGGCCGCACCTCCTCCGGTGCCGGCCCCGAAACCCGTGGCCCGGGCAGCAGCGCCGAGCGCGACCGCGACTGCCGTCCCGGCAAAGCCGCAGCAAAAGCCCGCAGAGGATCGGACGGCCGACGAGCCCCCGGTCCGCTCGGCGAACAACAGCCCCGGCCTGTTGACCGGCGCTCAGCCGGTGGTGCCGACAGGCACCTTCGACAGTCGCTGGTCAGGGCTGCACTGATACGATATCGACCGCTGCACTGATGCCGCTCCGGGCCGTGGCGCAATTCCACCGAATGTGCGCGCCGAGGCGGGCTTTGCTCAGGCGTAGCGACCGTGGCAGTGCTTGAACTTCTTGCCCGAGCCGCACGGACAGGGTTCGTTGCGCCCGACCTTGCCCCAGCTGGTGGGATCGTTCGGCTTGCGGGTCACGGCGCGCTCCGCGACCGCGACACCGGCCGTGGCGAACGCCGAATCGGCGAGCGCCATCTCGTCCTCTCCGGTCGTCGGATCGAGCTTGTGCGCCTCCATGTAGGGAAGGCCCGGCGGAGGTTGCGACAGCGGTCCGCTCGGCAGGCCCGCCTCCTCGCCCGGCGGCGGTGAGGCCACGATCTCGACGCGCATGAGCTGCGCGGTGACCGCCTCGCGCAGCTGCTGGAGCATCGCCTCGAACAGGCTGAAGGCTTCGGACTTGTACTCGTTGAGCGGATCGCGCTGGCCGTAGCCGCGCAGCCCGATCACCTGGCGCAGATGCTCGAGCATGAGCAGGTGCTGTCTCCACAGATGATCCAGGGTCTGCAGCAGGATCGATTTCTCCACGTAGCGCATGACGTCGGGGCCCCACTGCGCCACCTTCGCGGCCATGTGCTCGTCGGCCTTGCGCTCGATGCGCGACAGCAGCTCCTCGTCGGCGATGCCCTCTTCCTTCGCCCACTGGTCGACCGGCAGCTCGAGGCCGAGCACGCGGTCGAGCTCCTCCTTCAGGCCCGGAGTGTCCCACTGCTCGGGATAGGCATTCTTCGGCACGTGCTTGGCGACGAGCTCGTCGACCACCGAGTGCCGCATGTCGGTGATGGTCTCGACGACGTTCTCGTCGCGCATCAGCTCGACGCGCTGCTCGAACACCGCCTTGCGCTGGTCGTTCATCACGTTGTCGAATTTGAGCAGGTTCTTGCGGATGTCGAAGTTGCGCGCCTCGACCTTGCTCTGCGCCTTTTCCAGCGCCTTGTTGATCCACGGGTGGATGATCGCCTCGTTCTCCTGCAGCCCGAGCCGCGCCAGCCACACGTCGAGCTTGTCGGTCCCGAAGATGCGCATCAGGTCGTCTTCGAGCGACAGAAAGAACTTCGAGCGTCCGGGGTCGCCCTGGCGGCCGGAGCGCCCGCGCAGCTGATTATCGATGCGCCGGCTCTCGTGGCGCTCGGTGCCGAGCACGAACATGCCCCCGGCGGCGAGCGCCTTCTCCTTCAGCCGCGCCACCTGCGCCCTGATGTCCGCGACACGGCCGTCGCGCTCGACGCCCGGCTCGATGCCGACGAGCTCCTGACGGATGCGCATGTCGGCATTGCCGCCGAGCTGGATGTCGGTGCCGCGGCCCGCCATGTTGGTGGCGATGGTGATGGCGCCGGGCACGCCGGCCTGCGCCACGATGTAGGCCTCCTGCTCGTGATAGCGCGCGTTGAGGACCGCGAACACCTTGGTGTTCTTGGCGCCGTCGTCGCCCGAATACAGCGCCGCGAACGCGTTGGGATCGGTGAAGTCGTGCTGCTCCCACCCTTGCGCGGTCAGCATGGCGGCGAGCTGCTCGGATTTCTCGATCGACGTGGTGCCCACCAGCACCGGCTGACCACGCTGCTTGCAGTCCTCGAGCAGCGTGATGATGGCCCGGTATTTTTCGGCCGTCGTGCGATAAACCTCGTCGTCCTGGTCGTCGCGTGCCAGCGGCATGTTGGTCGGCACCTCGACGACCTCGAGACCGTAGATGTCGAGAAACTCGTCCGCCTCGGTCAAGGCCGTGCCGGTCATGCCGGCCAGCTTCTGGTACATGCGAAAGTAGTTCTGGAAGGTGATCGAGGCGAGCGTCTGGTTCTCCGGCTGGATCGGCTGGTGCTCCTTGGCCTCGAGCGCCTGGTGCAGCCCTTCGGAGTAGCGCCGTCCCGGCATCATGCGACCGGTGAACTCGTCGATGATGACGACCTCGCCGTTGCGGACGATATAGTCCTTATCGCGCTGGAACAGCTTGTGCGCGCGGAGCGCCTGATTGATGTGGTGCACGACGGAGACGTTCTCGACGTCGTAGAGCGAATCCGCCTTGAGCAGATTCGCATCCTTCAGCACCTGCTCCATCTTGCTCATGCCGGTTTCACTGAGATTGACGGAGCGCTGTTTTTCGTCGAGCTCGTAATCGGTTTTGTCGAGCTGCGGAATAAACTTGTCGATGGTGTTGTAAAATTCCGAGCGATCGTCGAGCGGAC
>JBEKZK010000184.1:0-12533 GCA_049509935.1 Xanthobacteraceae bacterium
CGTAGGGATTGGCGAAACGTGCACGAAACGCATCCCCGAGCTCGACGTGGGTGATTTCCTCCGCGGTCAGCGCGTCCATCAGCCGGAGCTGATCGATGTACACCGCGATCGCCCGCGCGGCCCTGCCGACCCCCAGATAGTCGAAGGCATGGAAGGCGTTGGGGCCGAGCTGGATGCCGGCGCCGATTTCTCCGAGCTGCGGCGCCTTCTCCAGCACCAGCACATCGAATCCCTTCTGCGCCAGACCGAGCGCGGCCGCGAGCCCGCCGATGCCGCCGCCCGCTACGATGATTGGAAGTGGGTCTGCCCGTTCGCCTGCCATGATGTCCTCGAGCCTCAACTTTGCGCATGATCCGGTGTACAGTCATCGGCTCCGGTCGCCGCGATGATGGCGATCGTTTGTTGGCCGAGAGGATCCGTCATGTGCCGCAACATCAGGACTCTGCACAATTTCACCCCGCCCGCCACACCCGAGGAGATCCGCGCATCCGCCCTGCAGTTCGTCCGCAAGCTGAGTGGTTTTGCGCGCCCCTCGAAGGCGAACGAGCCGGCGTTCGATCGCGCGGTGGACCAGGTCACGCGCGCCGCGCAGGAGCTGCTCGATGCCCTGGAGACCCATGCTCCGCCGCGCGATCGTGAGGTCGAGGCGGCGAAGGCGCGGGCCCGCGCGGCGGGACGTTACGGATCGTCAACTGCCTGATGACGTACGCATTTTTCCGAGATCCGGCAACGCGAGAAGTTAGTCATAAATTAATCATGGTTTGAAAGTTTGGGCGTTGCCACGGAGCGGTAACGGGCGAGGAAGGAATGCGGCGGTCGCGGGCAACCACGGGGCACGTCGCCATATGGATGGCGGTCGCGGGCGCGTGTGTGATTGCCGGCGTGATCGCCGCATGGTCCGGTGGCGCGTTTCCGGGCGCGTCGCCGGTCGACGTCATCGGCTCACGATTCCCCGACGGCAAGGCAGTCTTGGCCGACACGGCGGTGTCGTTTGCGGCAGAGGATCCGATCGTGTCGCCGGGGGCGGTGGTCGATGCCCGCTTCCCCGCCAAGGAAGCTTCCCGACCGTATCCGTATCCGCGTCCGCATTCGCATCCGCGTACGCGCCATGCCGCAGTCGCCGAGGCAGACGAGTTCCAGCGCGCGCTGTTCTCCCCACTTTTGGCCTATCCGCCGCCTGCCGCGCAGCCGGCCGACCCGGTGCCGCCACAGGCGGCCGTGGCGGCGGAGACGACCGTGGCTGAGGCCCCGGCCGCCGCGAGCAGGCCTGCGGCGGCGGAGGCCCCGGTCGCCGCGAGCAGCTCTGCGGTGGTGGCGGCCCCGGCCCCTGCGAGCAGGCCAGCGGTGGTGGCGGCCGTGACAGTGCTCAACGATGCGCAGATCGCCAGCATCAAGGGGCGCCTCAATCTCACGCCGGAACAGGAGCGGATGTGGCCGGCCGTCGAGGTCGCACTGCGCAGGCTCGCTTACGCGCGGGCCGACCATGGAGCGCCAAAGTCCGGCGCACGACGCGGTGCCCACGCCCGGGACCAGGTGGCCGCGATCGATCCTGCAAGCGACGACGTCAAGCACCTGAAGTCGGCGGCGGTGCCTCTGATCACGAGCTTCAACGGCGATCAGGAGCGCGAGCTGCGGATGTTCGCGCAGATCACCGGTCTGGACAAGCTGATCCCGGGCAGGAATTCAGATCACGCCTTCTGAGGCGGCGCATGTTCCGGCGCGGTGGCGCGCGGCCGCAAAGCGCGTGTCCGGTCGCGTGACTTGCCGGAGAGCGCCGGGTACAAACCCCGCGCATGACCACCGCTGCCTCGATTCCGACGACGACGCGTGCCGCCTGGTCGCAAGAGCTGCGGGCGACGCTCGCCTTGAGCTGGCCGCTGGTCCTGACCAATCTGGCGCAGACCGCCATGGGCACCACAGACGTCATGATGATGGGATGGCTTGGGCCGGACACGCTCGCCGCCGGCGCGCTCGGGACCAATGTCTACTTCATCGCGCTGATCTTCGGCATCGGCCTCGTCAACGCCACATCGCCGCTGCTGGCGCGGGCGCTCGGTCGCGATCCCGAGGCCGTGCACGACGTGCGCAGGACCGTGCGGCAGGGCTTTTGGGCCGCCGCGTGCATCGCGGTGCCGTGCTGGCTGGTGCTGTGGTGGACGGAGCCGATCCTGAAGGCCATGGGCCAGGATCCGTCGTTGTCCGCCGAGGCGGGGATCTATGTCCGCGCGCTGCAGTGGTCGCTGCTGCCGTTCCTCTGCTATCTGGTGCTGCGGTCGTTCGTGAGTGCGTTGGAGCGGCCGGTTTCCGCATTGCTTGTTGGTCTCGGTGCGGTGGTCTTCAACGCCGGAGCCAACTGGTGCCTCATGCTCGGACGCTGCGGGGGCCATCCGCTCGGCATCGTCGGATCCGGCATCGCCACGCTGCTGTCGAGTGTGCTGCTGTTCCTCGGGCTCGCGGCGGTCGTGGGCCTGGACTGGAGATTTTCCCGCTACCGTGTCTTCAGCGGCTTTTTGCGGGCAGACTGGCCGCGTTTTCGCGAGTTCTGGCGGCTCGGGCTGCCGATGGCGGCCACGCTGAGCTTCGAGATCACGATCTTCAACGCCGCAGTGTTTCTGATGGGCCTGATCGGCGCGGCGGCGCTTGCCGCCCATCAGATCGCGATCCAGCTCGCTGCGCTCACCTTCATGGTGCCACTCGGCATCGGCCATGCGGCCACCGTGCGGGTGGGGCGGGCCTACGGCGCTCGGGATGTCGACGCGGTTCACCGGGCCGGATGGACCGCTGTTGGTCTCGGCGTCGGCTTCATGGCCATGATGGCGCTGCTGATGCTCCTGGCTCCGCGTCTTCTGATCGGCGCCTTTCTGGATCCCCACGATCCACGCAATGCGCCGATCGTCGAGCTCGCCGTCTCGTTCCTCGCCCTGGCGGCGCTGTTCCAGATCGTCGACGGTGCGCAGGCGGTCGGCGGCGGCATGCTGCGCGGACTGCACGACACGCACATTCCCATGCTCTACGCCTTGCTGGGATACTGGGGCATCGGCCTTCCACTCGGCGTCGCGCTGGCGTTTCCCGGCGGCCTCGGCGGCGTCGGGATCTGGGTCGGGCTTGCCACCGGGCTCGCCGTGGTGGCGCTGCTCATGATGCGGCGCTGGACCCGGCGCGCCGTTCTCGGACTGATTTGAAGGGAGGCGGACGTGGCGGCCACGATAGCGGTCTTCGACGGCCACAACGACGTGCTGCTGCGGCTGCACAAGTCGGCGGAAGCGGATCCGGTGCGCGCGTTTCTCGATGGTACCGGCGGCGGCCAGCTCGATCTGCCGCGGGCCCGGCAGGGTGGCTTCGTCGGTGGGCTGTTCGCGGTGTTCGCCCCGTCGCCGCGCCGGCTCGACATGGCCAGGATGCGCGGTGAGACCTACGCGATCCCGCTTCCCGAGCCGTTGCCGCTCGCCGACGCGCAGGCGTCGAGCCTGGCGATGATCGCGATCCTGCTGCGCATCGAGCGTGCCTCCGAGGGGCGTGTCGTCATCTGCCGAGACACCGCGCAGATCCGCGACGCGATCTCGCGCGGCGCGCTCGCCGTCGTGCTCCATGTCGAGGGCGCCGAGGCGATCGACCCGGAATTCCACATGCTCGACGTGCTCCACGCGGCGGGCCTGCGCTCGCTCGGTCCGGTGTGGAGCAGGCCCAACATCTGGGGTCACGGCGTGCCGTTCCGTTTTCCCGGCTCTCCCGACATCGGGCCGGGTCTCACCGACGCCGGCCAGGCGCTGGTGCGCGCCTGCAATCAGCGCCGCATCCTCATCGATCTGTCGCATCTGACCGAGCAGGGTTTCTGGGACGTCGCACGCCTGTCGCAGGCGCCGCTGGTGGCGACCCATTCGAACGTGCATGCGATCTCGGCATCGCCGCGCAACCTCACCGACCGGCAGCTCGATGCGATCCGTGATTCGGACGGTCTGGTCGGGCTCAACTTCGCCACGTCGATGCTGCGCGCCGACGGCCAGATGCGTGGCGACACCGACCTGGAGTGGATGGTCCGGCACGTCGATGCGCTGGTCCGGCGTCTCGGCGAATCGCGCGTCGCCCTCGGATCGGATTTCGACGGCGCCGTCATTCCATCGGAGATCGGATCGGCTGCCGGCATCCAGGCCCTGTTCGCGGCGCTGCGCCGTCACGGGTTCGGCGAGCCGCTGTTGAACCGGCTGGGGACCGGCAACTGGCTCGACCTGCTCGCGCGCACCATCGGCTGACGCCGCGGCCCGACGGTTGGCTCGATCCTGCTGACGTTGCGGAAATAGCTGCTCGCCGCGATGAGCCATAAATGATGGGTATTGGAACGGCCACCGGCACGACCTCACAAGGCGCGATTCGACTTTCTGATCCGATGCACATATTCTAGTTGTGGTCACGTGAGTGCTTGGGACTACGGGGGGTCGTGAGCAATGAGCAATGACAAGCGGGATGTGCAGCCTGTCGAAGAGCGCCGTCGATTGCTCAAGGGTGCCATGATTGGTGGGGTCGTGGGATCGGCCCTTCTACCGCAGCAGTGGGAACGGCCCGTAATCGATGCGGTGATCGTGCCGGCCCACGCTGCCGCTTCGCCGGGGCCGACGACGACAACGACAACGACGACGACAACAACAACAACAACGGCGCCGTCGACGACACCGCTGACGTGAGTCGCGACGGCACCCGCGGACCTCTCGAATGCAAGGTCCATGGCCATCCCGAGGGCTGCTAGTGCGGCGGATTTGAAGTTCCTATCAGATGTGCGGCGCGCTCGTCATAGGAACTTCAAATCCTAAAAGCCGCACTAGAATCATAGGCTTGCTAGTGCACCTCTGGATTCCGAAGTTCGCACCAGAGGATGTCGCCAAGTGATGCGAACTTCGGAATCGGGAATGCTCCCTTGGGCGGGCTCGAGCCAACGCGACGCCTGGTGACGGCGAGTGCGGCAGGAGCTCACCCCGGCGAGTTTGGCGCAGGCTCGCTTTTCAAATGAACGGCACACGCGATCGTAGCGTCATCGGCACCAAGATGCCCCGCCAAACAGACCCGCCGAGCGCCTATTCGTTGATCTGCACCCTGCTCGCGGCGCGCGGCGACCGGGACGATGCGAAGGATGCTGGAGAGCGTGTCCTCCGCCCCTGGTGCGCCGGTTGCCCCGACGACTTCTGGGAGCAACTGGCCAACGAGGCCGAGTACCATGGCGTCACTCCGTTGCTGGCGCCGATGATCGTGACGTGCGGTCCGACATCCGGCGTCATCCCCGATCGGGCCCGACGGATTTTTTTCGCATTGTCGAGCCGCCACCGGCGGGCGACCGCCGCGCGCGAAGTCTCCATCGATCGCCTGCTGACGGCGTTCGGCGCCGCTGGCGTGCCGATGCTTCTGCTCAAGGGCGCGGCCCTGGCGCACAGTCTCTATGCCCGCCCGGAGCTGCGGGCGGCGGCCGACATCGACATCCTGGTCGATCCCGCCGACGAGCGGCGGGCCGTCGACCTCGTCCGCGGTCTGGGGTACCGGTTCGCGAACCGGCAGGGCCCGATGTTGTCCAGGCGCTTCCATCATCTTCCCGCCGCGACGATGCAGCAGTCGGGTTTCGTGGTCGCGCTGGAGATCCATCGCGACGCGATGTCGCGCGATCAGCCGGACAGCCTGACGCTGCGCAGCCTGACGACGCGGCCCCAAGTGGTCGTCCGCGGTGCTCGGCCTCCCGGGCTCGCGCTCGGACATGTCGACATGCTTCGCCATCTGAGCAGGCACGCGTTCGAGCCGGCCTACCGTGTCCGGCTGATCCACCTCTACGACCTTTGGATTTACCGGGCGCGATTCCGCCACGTGATCGATTGGCGAGCGCTCGCCACGCGCTATCCCCACGTCGTCACGACGCTTCGTCTTGTCGACCAGGTGTTCGCCAGACCGCTCGGCGGCAACACGGAGACTACGACGTCCGCCGCCCCGTCCGGGGTCGGAGCCGGGATGCTGCCGCTGTCGCAGATTGCCGCCTCCGACATGGGTCTGATGGCCAAGCTGCGCGCGCTGCTCGACCCTCCGGCTTGGTGGCTGCACGGATTCTACGGCGTGCCGCCCGGCAGCTCGTTGTGGGCCTGTCGCGCCGTGCGGCACCCGGCGACCGTCGTGCGTTGGCTGGCGCGGCGCGTGCTTGTCCGCGGGCGATTTGAAAACCCGGGAGGGCTGTCTTGATCGCGGGGGCGAATCGCCTCCTGGCGCCGGCACCCGATGTCGAGGTCGAGGTGATCGAGGGGGAATGCCTCGCCTATCACCCGCGGCATGCGCGGGCCGTCTACCTCAACGCGAGCGCTGCATTGATCTGGGGTCTCTGCAACGGCGCGAGGTCCGAGCGTGAAATATGCCGAATGATCCAGGACGGCTACCCGGACGCCCCGGCAACACTGCCGGACGACGTTGCGGTCGCGCTGGCTCAGCTCGAGGGGTACGGCCTTCTTGTCGTCGTATGAGATGCAGCGTGCCGCCGTTGCTCTCCTGCTTAATCCGCGGGGCTCGCGATCACCGAGACGTCGGGGTCGAGCCAGAATGCCCAGACCGCGGCGCCCACGACCAGCAGGGCGGCCGAGAGCACGAACGGTGCCTGCCACGAGCCGAATTCGACGAGCACGCCGAAGACCAGCGGCGACACCGCGCCTCCGATGTTGCCGGCCGTGTTCATCATTCCGGACACGGTCCCGGAGTGCTCGCCACCGACATCCATGGGGACCGCCCAGGCAGGTCCGATGGTGCATTCCAGAAAGAACATGGCGGCGGTCAGGCCAAACACCGCCATGGAGGCATCCTCGGTCAATCCGGCCGGCACCATGAACGCCACGCACCCCAGCATGCCGACGATTGCCACCGTGCGCCGGGCGAGCCTGACGTTGCCGGTTCTCGCCAGCAGCCAGTCGGTGGCAAGGCCGCCGACCGTATCGCCGACGACGCCTGCCCACAGCGGCAGCGAGGCCACGACGCCGATCTCGCGCACCGTGAAATGCCGGTACTCCACCAGATAGGACGGCAACCAGCTCAGGAATATCCAGAGGCAATAGACGTAGGTGAAATACGCGCACATGATCGCCCACATGTTGGGTGACCGGAGCACCGTCCGCCACGGCACTCCGGCCTTCCTCGCAACAGTGGCGCGGTTGATGCTGCCGCCTTCGTCGACCCCGCGGATGTGCTCGAGCTCGGCACGATTCACCAGCCCGTGCTCCTCGGGCAGGTTGCGGTAGGCGAGCCACCACAGCACGGACCAGACGAGGCCGACTGCGCCGCAGACCCAGAAGACCGCCTGCCAGCCGAACGTCGTCATGATCAGCACCACGATCGGCGGCGCAACGGCCGCGCCGAGCCGGCTGGCGCTGTGGGTGATGCCCTGGACGAAGCCGCGCTCCTGGCGCGGATACCACAGCTGCATGGCGCGGGTCGCCACCGGAAAGGCACCGGCCTCGCCGACGCCGAAGAGAAACCGGATGATCGCGAGCGATATGGCGCCGGTGGCTGCCACGGTCGCGGCGGTCATGAGCGACCAGTAGCCGACGATGATCGTCAGCACGTTGCGCGCGCCGAACCGATCTCCGAGCCAGCCGCCGGGAACCTGAAATATCGCATAGGCCCAGCCGAAGGCGCTGAAGATCGCACCCATCGTCAGCTTGTCGAAGCCGAATTCCTTGCTGATGACGGGCGCCGCGGTCGAGATGTTCACCCGGTCGAGATAGGTGATCAGGTACATCAGGCCGATCAGCACCAGGATGTACCAACGGCCGAAGCTCCGGCGTCCTCGCTGGACCTCCATGACGCGCTCCCCCCGGGATCCGGGCCGTCATTCCGCCCCATCACGGCGCACCTCTCCACTGTAGCGGGCTGCTTCCACCGTCGCTATGCCGCGCAGCAGGCGGCCGAGAAGGTCGGAGCCGGTGATGATCCGCCTCTGCGAGCCCCAGACCAGGATCAGGTCGTTGTGGATCACGTCGTCGTCCTGTCGCTGCGGTGCGACCTTCATGCGTCCGATGACCTCGCCCAGCCGCGTCTGCATGTCGCGGACGATGATCGGGCGGTGCCAGTACGCCGAGGGATCGCTCTCGAGCTGGTTGAACAGGGCGTCGCGCAGGAAATGATGGGAGTCCAGCACGAACGCCGGCTCGCCGTCGGCGTCCGTGACGATGACCCATTTCATGCCCGAGGCATCGACCTGGCGCAGAAACGGATCGTCGGAGGAGCGCTCGAACTTCGGCAGCACGCACCGGCCGTTCGCCAGCGGAACGCTGATGATGCTCTGCGCATGAACGGGCTCGCCTTCCTCGCTGACCGGCACGTCGTCGAGGTCGAGAAAATTCTGCGCGCCCGTTGCCTCCAGCCGTCCGATGTCGCCGCCGCTGGCGGCGCTCAGCGCGATCAACGAGCGGAAGTCGCGCTCGTGCAGGAACGCGATGCCCTCGACCCCGAGCCACCAGTCGAGCAGCATCGCGGTCGGTTTGGCCAGGAGAAACAGTGCGCCGCGGTAGAAATGCAGAAAGGGCAGGCAGCGCGCCGTCATCCGCAGGGCGTTCCGCGAGAAATAGGCTTGCGGAATGACCTCGCCGAGCAATGTGATCAACACCGCCGAGAACAGGAAGGCGCCGACCCCGGCGAGGACCGAATCGGACAGCAGCGTCAGCAATACGTTGGTGCTGACATTGCCCCAGATCACGGTGGCCAGCACCTGATTGGAGTTCCTGCGCAGGTCGAGGACGCGCGCCGCGTCGGCGTTTCCGCCGTCGGCTTCGATCCGCAGTCGCAACAGGCTGAGGCTGAAGACCGCCAGATTGAGGCCGGCAAACAATGCGGACTGGACGATGCAGGCGATGATGCCAAGCCATATCCACACGCTGGAGACGGACGACATGAATTTTCCTCGCGCCACGTTGCTTCCGGGTCGTATTGCAGGTTAGAAACTCATCGACGATAACCGCCCAGGCGGATACCTCTACCAGGTTGCAATGCCGGCGGTATCTCGTAACCACCGCCGATGCGCCCCACGTTCATCCTACTGTCACACGGGATGCGCACATTCGTGGCATTGCAGAGGGAGCATCACATGAGCGACATCGCATTGCCGGGCTCGATCGAGCCCGCAAAACACAAGGGGCCTGACCTCGACCGCGGAATTCATCCGCTGTCCGGGATTATTTTCATGGGCATCGTCGCGGCTGCGACGCTGTTCGTCGCCTACAGCATCTATGCCGATGTCGACGCAACCGGTGCGCGCGTCACCACCTATCTGCCATTCATCCTCCTGTTCGTCGCCCTGCTCATCGCGCTCGGCTTCGAGTTCGTCAACGGCTTCCACGACACCGCCAACGCGGTCGCGACGGTGATCTATACCCGATCGCTGCCGGCACATATCGCGGTCGTGTGGTCCGGCATATTCAATCTTCTCGGCGTGCTGGCATCGTCGGGCGCGGTCGCCTTCGGCATCGTGTCCCTGCTCCCTGTCGAGCTCATCCTTCAGGTCGGCAGCAACGCCGGCTTCGCCATGGTGTTCGCGCTGCTGATCGCGGCGATCATCTGGAACCTCGGGACCTGGTATTTCGGTCTCCCCGCCTCGAGCTCTCATACGCTGATCGGATCGATCATCGGCGTCGGCATCATGAACGCGCTGCTGCGCGGCCGCGACGGCACGTCGGGCGTCGACTGGTCCAAGGCGACCGAGATCGGCTATGCGCTGCTGCTGTCGCCGCTGTTCGGCTTCGCGCTGGCGGGGATCCTGCTGCTGGTGCTGAAGATCGTGATCCGCAACGCCGCGCTGTACACCGAGCCCAAGGGCAATGAGCCGCCGCCGTGGTGGATCCGCGGCATCCTGGTCCTCACCTGCACGCTGGTCAGCTTCTTCCACGGCTCCAACGACGGCCAGAAAGGCATGGGGCTGATCATGCTGATCCTGATCGGCACGGTCCCGACCGCCTATGCGCTCAACCGCGCCCTGCCAGCGAGCCAGATGGAGCAGTTCCAGGTGAACTCCAAGGCCGCCATCGCGGCGATCGAGGCGAAAGCCGCGGGCTTTCACGTGCTGGGAAATCCGCGGCCCGCCGTGACCGCCTATGTGTCCCAGCACCAGATCAACGAGGGAACCTACCCGTCACTGGCGTTGCTGGTGCGCGACATCGCCACGCAGGTCAATCAATACGGGTCGATCGCCAGGATGCCGGCCGAAGCGGTGGGCAATACGCGCAACGACATGTACCTCGCCTCCGAGGCCATCCGCTTCCTGATGAAGGACAAGGAGAGCGATCTCGGCAACGAGGAAGTGGCAACGCTCAAGGCCTACAAGGGCTCGCTCGACGCCGCCACGCGCTTCATCCCCACCTGGGTCAAGATCGCGACCGCGATCGCGCTCGGCCTCGGCACCATGATCGGGTGGAAGCGCATCGTCGTCACGGTGGGCGAGAAGATCGGCAAGACGCACCTGACCTACGCGCAAGGCGCCTGCGCGGAGATCACGGCGGCGGCGACCATCGCGGCTGCCGATGGCTTCGGCCTGCCGGTGTCGACCACGCACGTTCTGTCCTCGGGCATCGCCGGCACCATGGCGGCAAACGGCTCCGGCCTGCAGCTGTCGACCGTGCGCAACATCGCGCTGGCGTGGGTGCTCACCCTGCCGGCCGCGATGGCGATCTCGGGCAGCCTGTACTGGATATTCTCGCGGCTGTTCTAGCCTTCAATCGCGCAGCATCCCGCGCAATTCGGCCTTGGCAATCTTCTCCAGCGTCGATCGCGGGAGCTCGTCGACGAACCTCACCTCCGCCGGTACCTTGAAGCCCGCGAGCTTCAGCCGGCAGGCCGCCAGGATGGTCTCGTCGAGGTCCGCCGGCGTGCCGGGCTGGCGGATCACGAACGCCACCGGCACCTCGTCGAGCATGCGGTGCGGCCGGGCGACCACCGCGACCTCGCGCACGCCGGCCACGCCGAGGATCACCTGCTCGATCTCCGACGCCGCGACGTTCTCGCCACCGACCTTCAACATGTCCTTGCTGCGGTCGGCGAACTTGATGAAGCCCTGCTCCAGCAGGGTCACGCGGTCGCCGGTGGCGAAGAACCCGCGCTCGTCGTAGCTCTCCGCCGTCGCCGCCGGATTGTTCAGATACTCGCGGAACAGGGAGACGCCGGGGACGCCGCGGATTCTCAGATGGCCGGTCTCGCCCGGCTCCACCGCCGCGCCGTCCTCGCGCTCGATCGCGATCTCGTACTCGGGCGCGGCGCGGCCGATGGCGCCCGACAGGTTCGGCAGGTGGGGCTCGCCGACGATGCCGTGGGTGATGGTCTCCGTCATCCCCCACCAGCCGATCGTCCTGACGCCGAACTGCGCGTCGGTCGGCGGCTCCGACACGGCGTTGCCCCACAGGCGAAAGGTGTGATGCGCCGGCCGCTCCACCTCGGCCAGCGCCCGCAGGCAGAACCACACCATCGAGGTCCAGGTGCAGCCATGCTTTGCTGCCACGTTCCAGAACCGGCTCGACGAGAACCGCGGCTGGATCACCGCGGTCGCCCCCGCCCACAGGGTGGCGAGGACCGAGTAGGCGAGCGCATTGGTATGGAACAGCGGCAGGTTCACCAGATGGACGTCGTCCGGCCGCAGATCCTCGTGCGCGGCGTTGACCTTGGCCCCCCACAGCGCGTTGGCGTGGGTCCACAGCACGCCCTTCGGCCGCGCCGTGGTCCCCGATGTGTACTGCACGCTGCACGGCGCCATCGGGTCATGGGGCCGGCTCGGCCGCGCCGCGGCGTCGCCGAGCAGCGATTCGAATGACGAGGCGCGATCCGGACCGCGCCCGCTCGCAGGCGCAGCGCCGGCGTCGTGCCTGGTCACCGCGATCCAGCGCAGATTGCCGCAGTGCCGGTCGACGAGATCCGCATAGGCCGGCTGGGTGATCGCCGCGACCGCTCCGCAGTGGTCGGCGAAATAGCCGACCTCGGGGCCGGCCGACCGCGTGTTGGTGGTCACCGCGACCGCGCCGACCTCGGCGCAGGCGTACCAGGCGAGCAGCGCCTCCAGGCAGTTGTCGAGGTGGATCAGGATGAAGTCGCCCGGCGCCACGCCGCGGGCGAGAAGCCCGGCCGCGACCCGGCCGACGGAATCGTGGAACGCCCCATAGCTCAGGGTCTTGCCGGGGCCCTCGAACGGCTCCCAGATCAGGAACGGGTGGTCGCGCCGGGTCCGCGCCCGCGCCGCCACCAGCCAGGGCAGATCGATTCCGGCAAACGGGCTGACATAGGTCCGGTCCATTACTAATAACCCTCGGCCAGCGCGCCGCGGGTGCGCGGGTCGGCAGCGCCGATCAGCATGTCGGGCGTCGCCAAAATGGAGTTGGCCGAGCCCCATTTGGAGCGGACCACCACGGTGTGGCCGCGCGCCTCCAGCGCCCGGATGGTGTCGGCCGGCACGCTCGCCTCGGCGATGACCTGGTCGGGCAGCCACTGGTGATGGACGCGCGGCGCCGCGACGGCGTCGGCGATCGTCTGCTTGAAGTCGATCACCGCGG
>JBEKZK010000185.1:0-7720 GCA_049509935.1 Xanthobacteraceae bacterium
TGCCGGCCTTGCGCTGGCCGTAGAGCTCGAGACCGGCTCCCATCGGCCGCACTTTGGGCCCGGCAAAGAACCGGTCGCGGTACGGCGGATGTGTGCCGTGATAGCGCGGCGGCAGCAGGTGCTCGACCTTGCGGCCGAGCAGCTCGGCACGCGCATAGCCGAACAGGGTCTCGGTCTGCGAATTGACGATGACGATTTCACCCGCCTGGTTCGCGATGACGATCGCGTCCGGAGCCGCTTCGAGCAGGTCCTCGAATTTCCGCTCGGCCTTGCGGCGTCCGCTCATGTCCCGCGTCATCTTGCTGAAGCCGCCCAGGTTTCCGGCGGAGTCGAGGATCGGAACGATGACCACCTCGGCCCAGAAGCGGGTGCCGTCCTTGCGGACGCGCCAGCCTTCGTCCTCGAGCCGGCCTTCGGCCGCCGCGACGGCGAGCTCGTGCTGCGGTTTGCCCCGGGCCACGTCCTCCCGCGGGTAGAACTGCGAAAAGTGATGTCCGACGATCTCGTCGGAGCGATAGCCCTTGATGCGCTCCGCGCCCTTGTTCCAGGTGGTCACCAGGCCATCGGGGTCGAGCATCAGGATCGCGTAGTCCTTGATGCTCTCGACCAGGATCCGGAACCGCTCCTCGCTGTTGGCGAACGTCACGGCTGCGGACGCGTGGGCGGGCAGGCCTGCCGGCAGGCGTTCAGTCATGAGAGCACATCGGCCTCGCCCGCGGTCGCCGCATCGGCACATCCGGCTTCGTCGGATGCGGATGCGGCGTCGATCCCCTGCTCCCAGCCGGGAAGCTCGACGTGGAAGACCGCGCCGCCGCCGGGCGCGTCGGCGAAGTCCACTTGCCCGCCGAGGCGGGTGACGATCTCCTTCACGATGCTCAGCCCGAGGCCGGTCCCGCCCTGCTGCCGCGCGTCCGAGGCGTCGGCCTGGGCGAACTTCCCGAAAATGCGCGACTTGAACTCCGGCGGAATGCCGTGGCCGTGGTCGCGCACGGAGATGCGGACCGCCCGGCCGCGCCGTCCGGTGGTGACCACGACCTCTTCGCCCGGCGGCGAGAATTTGATCGCGTTGGACAGCAGGTTGGCGACGACCTGATCGACCCAATCGGGGTCGGCGCGGACGTCGGCAGCGGTCGACGCCGCGTCGACCCTCATACGAACGCCGTAGGTGTCGGCGAAGGATTGATTGGCTTCCATCGTCCGTTCGACCAGCGAGCGAACGTCGACCCGTTTGAGCACGAACACGACCTTGCCGGACTCGATCTTCTCCATGGTGAGAATGCTGTTGACCAGCCGGACCAGCCTCTGGCTGTTGGTGTAGGCGATGGTGAGCAGCCGCAGCGCGGAGCTCGGCAAGGTTGCACCGGCATTGCCGACGAGGAGGCCGAGGGCGCCGACAATCGAGGTGAGCGGGGTACGCAGCTCGTGGCTCACCGTGGCGACGAATTCGTTCTTCAGGGACTCGAGGTGAATTCGATCGCTGATATCGACGATCACGCCGACGACCAGGACGCCATCGGGGGTGACGATCGGATTGAGGCCGATCTCGACCGGGAACTCGGTATCGTCCTTGCGCCGCGCCGAGAGGCGACGCCTGTCGGCCATGCGAATCTCGGGATGAGCCGAGAACTCCCTGCGGCGCCGGGCATGCTCGGCGCGCAACTTCGCCGGGACGAGGATATCGACCGTCTGGCCGACGAGCTCATCGGGCGTGTAGCCGAACAGCCGTTCCATCGCGCTGTTGGCGAGGACGATCTTTCCACCCGTCTCGACGACGACGATGCCGACGGGGAAAACCTCGATCGCACTTCTCGCAATGTGTTCCGGGTCCATTCTGCGCTCGCGTCGCCTGCCATGGGGAGGCAGGGTTGCCCACGCTTACGCTCGAGCCCGGTCATGTTGCGCCGGACGCTCGGCCGATCGCCCGCTGTCGAATGATCCACGCGGGATGTCGCCTCGGCGTGGAACGGCCATTCAGCAAGCTGGGCGGTACAGTGCATGTATCTGGAACGCCGGGTACCCAAGTATAAGGCGAATTCGAAAATAAAGCGGCCACATACAGGATAATGCGTACACACAATGGCATGGTGATACCTATCCGGCCGGACCTTGGACGTGATAGTTGCCGCGTCTGACGGCTCATGTGCATTCAATTCGATGGAGACGAATTCGCCGTGCCCAGCGCATGTCCCGGCGAAAGCCTGCCCTCGGGCTTGACCCGAGGGTGGACCCGGTTCGCCGATCAAGGACATGCGCCAACAAGGGATCTACAGCGCTTCCCGGGTCGGGGCGCCGCAACAAGTGGTTCATTATGACCGGGAAGCGCCGTAGCCCCTCCAAGCTGAAGGTCGCGCTCGCCGTCACGGTGGTGGTCCTCGCCTGCTACGGCCTGATCGCCTACATCGCGCTGCCGCTCGCCTGGACCCACTACGACCATCAGAAGGGGCTCGCGAGCCTCTCGATGGTGACGCAGACCGGTCAGGGCATTCGCGCCGACCCGATGGACGTCGGTCTGGTGGGAACCAGAGACGACGTCCTGTGCGCCATGCATGCGGCGGGCTGGTTTCCTGCCGACCCGATCACCTGGCGCTCGAGTCTCAAGATCGTCGGCAGCGTGGTCCTCGACCGGCCGTACCGGGATGCCCCGGTGAGCAATCTGTTCTACCAGGGCAAGCGCGAGGACCTGGCGTTCGAGAAGCCCGACGGCAGGAGCGCGGATCGCCGCCACCACGTCCGGTTCTGGGAGGTTCTGGCGCACGGAGAGGAAGGCAGGCCGGTGTGGCTCGGCGCGGCGACGCGCGACCGCGGCGTCGGCGTGAGCCATTACACCGGGCAGGTCACCCATCATATCGCGCCCGATATCGATGCCGAGCGAGGCTTCCTCATCGATGACCTCAAGGCCGCGAAGGTCGTCGAGGCGATCTACGAGGTCTCCGGGATCGGTCCCACGCTCAATGGCCGCAACGGCGGCGGCGACCCGTATTACACCGACGGCGAGGTTCAGATCGCCCGGCTGGTGTCCGGCTGCGACGCAAAGTCCGAGACCGCGGTCGAGCTCGACAACCCACCGCTGGTGGACATGAAGAACGTGGCGTGGAAGGCGATCGCCGGCATCCTTCAGTCCGCCGACGCAGCGACCGACATCAAGTGAGACGGTGCTCGGCGTGCAGGCGAAAAAGAGCTTCCGTTTCATTGGCGAATGGTGGCATTTTGGTCGCTGTCGGGCTGGGGAGACGACAACAAGCGATACCTCTGCGCCGACCGCCGGTCGTCGATACCTGGTCTGCCGGGGATCGGTGCGCCCGAGCGTCCAAACTGGAAACGCCGAACGCCCCGGTGGGGTCTCAAGGGGACCGACCATGCATCATCGAGGTCTGCTTGTCGGCGCGGCCGTGGGCCTGTGCGCCTCGGTCGCGGCTGGCGTCACGCCCGCGGCCGCGACGCCGTGCACGAATCTGAGCTCGCTGCAGCTGCACTACGCAACCATCACGGCGGCGGAGGACAACACCTCAGGGGTCTTCGTGGTGCCCAACAGCAGTCCGCCGGCGACGTTCACCGGCCTTCCGGCCTTCTGCCGGGTCACGGCGACGCTGACGCCCATGGCCGATTCCGCGATCAAGATCGAGGTCTGGCTGCCTGAGACGGCCTGGAACGGCAAGTTCCTGGGCACCGGCGGCAGCGGCTTCCAGGGATCGATCACCTACGGCGAGCTCGCCGTCGGGATCCAGCTGGGCTTCGCCACCACCAACAGCGATCTCGGCACCGGATCGTCGGGATGCGATTCGCTGTTCTGCGGCTCGTCGGGCAACATGGGCAACCCGCTGGCGATCGCGTTCGGCGATCCCGCATCGCCGTCCACCGGACTGTTCGGACATCCGGAGCGCATCAAGGATTTCGGCTATCGGGCCATTCACCTGATGACGGTGCATGGCAAGGAGATCGCCAACGCGTTCTATCGTCAGAGCCCGGTCCACGCCTATTTTGCCGGATGCTCGACCGGCGGGCAGAACGCCCTGATGGAAGCGCAGCGCTTTCCCGGCGACTACAACGGCATCCTCGCCGGCGCGGCGGCCTACAATCGGACGCACCTGCACATGGCCGGTCTCGCTGCCTGGCAGAATACCCATGCGTCGCCCGGCCGGTTCATGCAGCCCGGCCAGCTGACCCTGATCAACCAGGCAGTGCTCGCGCAATGCGCCGGCGAGGACGGCGGCGTCAAGACGGACCAGTTCCTCACCGACCCGCGAGACTGCCGTTTCGACCCGAAGGTGCTGCAATGCACCGGCTCCCATCCGCCGCCGGCCTGCCTCGGCCCCGAACAGGTCACCACGATGCGAAACTACTATGCCGGCACGATCGACCCGCGCACCGGCCAGGTCATCGAACCGGGTTCCGAGCGCGGCAACGAAACGGACGACATCTTCGCGCTCGGCCTCGCATTCCAGGAGCGCCTGCCGGAGCCCGCCTTCGACGGCCTGTTCTACTGGGTCTACGGGCCGAGCTTCGGTTACCCTACCGGTAGGCCCAACTTTGCGACCTTCGACTTCGATCACGACGTCGATACCGTCGACGATCGGCTCGCCCGGACGCTGAACGCCGACAGCACCGACTTGAGCGATTTCAACCGGCGCGGCAACAAGCTGATCATGTATCACGGCTGGGCGGACCCGCTCATTCCGTCGCAGAGCAGCATCAATTATTTCAACGCGCTGGTGGCGAACGATAGCGGCACCGGCGACACCGCCCGACCGGCGGGGTTCACGCCGCGCAGCGACCTCGCCGCGACCCAGCAATACGCCCGGCTGTTCATGGTGCCGGGCATGTACCATTGCTCCGGCGGGCCGGGGCCCAACGTGTTCGACGCCCTCACGCCGCTGGTGGCCTGGGTCGAGCACGGTGTGGCGCCGGAGACGATCGTCGCCACGAAGTTCGTGGCCGACACGCCGCCGAACGTGCAAATGACCCGGCCGCTGTGCGTCTTCCCGAAGGTCGCCAGATACAACGGCAGCGGTGACCCCAATCTTGCCGCCAGCTTCACCTGCGTGACCGACGAGCGCGACTTCAATCAAACGCCGGCGCGCCGGTTCGGCCCCTGAGACCTGGCCAGCCCAGCAAAGCTTGACCCGACGCGATCGCCCTACGGCGAGCGCGCCGCATCCCTCACGCAGCGCTGGAGGTCGCGGAAGTTCTGCAGCAGCTGGTCGAGCGTGAAACCCAGCGCGAAGATGCGTTCGACCGTATCGACGGGCAGGTCGCGTGTCAGACCGTCGCGGCGAACCGCCTCGAACGCCTCGGCGCAGCCGGCGAGCGCCGCCTCCGCCGGCTCGAGCGGCGGCGGATCGCGCCGGCCGCGCAGCGCCTCGCCGCTGCGACGCAGATACTCGGCCGCAGTGGTCGCGACCTGCGCCAGCCGCGGTCCGAGCCGTGCCTGGAAAGCCTCGGGAAGCGGCACGGCGGCGGCCCGTCCGACCATGACGAAGTCGTGGCGCAGCCGCAGCAGCGTGCGCAGCAGCGGCCCGAGGCCGGGCTCGGCGGCGAGAAAGCCGATCCGCTCGACTCTCGCCTCGGCGCCGACGGCATCGAGCTGCCCGAAAGCCCGGCCGATGCCGTCCTGGATGCGGCGGATCGCGGAAGCATCGCAACTGTGCGTCAATCCGGAGACCAGCTCGGACAGCGACCGCGCCATCAGGTCGAGCAGCTCGGCCGCGCCCTCGATCGCCAACGCATGAGCACGGGCCGGAAACACCAGCAGAGACACCCCCAGCGCGGTCAATCCGCCGACCGCCACCTCGAGCACGCGATACAGCGCCGATTCGATCGGGCCCACGTGGGTCGTTCCGGGAATCAGCAGCACCAGCACGCCGGTGAACGTCGCGACGCGGAAGGCGGGGTTGAGCCTTGCGAGCAGGGCCAGCGGCGCCACCGCGAGCGCCATGACGCCGGCCAGCGCGACGTCGTTGTCGTGGGGAACCAGCGCGGCAAGGATGCCGGCGTAGGCCGCGCCGAGCAGCGTGCCCACCAGATATTCGAAGGTCGCCTTCAGCGATTGTCCGAAGCTTGCCTGCGTCAGGATGACGGCGGTGAGCACCGTCCACAGCGGCAACGGGATGTGCAACAGGTACGACAGGGCGAAGCTCGACACGGCGGCGGTCGTCACCCTGAGCGAAAGCGCCAGCTCTCCCCTGTGCTCCCACAGCCGCTTGCGGAGCGACCCCCACCCCGTTGCGACGCGTTTCATGGCGAGCTCCCCAGATCAGAACATCTCGAAATACTCGCGCTGCTCCCAATCGCCGACGTCCTGGTCGTGGCGCGCGATCTCGGCCTGCTTGATGACGACGTAATAGTCGACGAAGGCCTTGCCCATGGCGGCGGCGAAGAAATCGTCGGCGCGCAGCGCGTCGATCGCCTCGCGCAGCGTCCTCGGCAGCGGCTCGGCCGCGGTCTCGTAGGGCGTATCGGCCGCCGGCCCCGGATCGAGCGCGCGGTCGAGACCGTCGAGTCCGGCGAGGATCTGCGACGCCATGTAGAGGTAGGGGTTGGCGGCCGGCTCGCCGACCCGGTTCTCGATCCGGCTGGCCGGATCACCGGGGCCGCCGAGCACGCGGAGCATGACGCCGCGGTTGTCCCGGCCCCAGATGGCGCGGTCGGGCGCCAACGAATAGCTCCGGTAGCGCTTGTAGCCGTTGACCGTCGGCGTCGCGAACACGGTCGCGGCCCGCGCATGGGTGACGAGTCCGCCGAGGTAGTGCATCCCGATGTCGGACAGCGCCGCTCCGCCATCGCCCGGCGTAAAGGCGTTCGCCCTGGTGTCGCGCCGGCGCAGCGACTGGTGCAGGTGCCAGCCCGATGCGAACGCATTGGCGATGCGCGGCCGGCACATGAAGGTGGCGTGATAGCCGTGGCGCCGGCAGATCTGCTTCACGGCGCTGCGGAACAGCACCATGGTGTCGGCCGGCTCGACGCCGACGGTCGGCGCGAAGGTGAACTCGCACTGGCTCGGGCCGAACTCCAGCTCGACCGAGCGCAGCGGCAGCCCGAGCTTTAGGATGTCGCGGCGGACGATCTCGAGCACGGGCTCCATCTGGTCGTAGCGCTGCTCGGTCAGATATTGATAGCCGTGCGACAGCAGGCTGACGGCGGGCGGCTCGCCGGGCTGCCCCGCCTGCTCGGGCCGCATCTTGGCGTCGTCGAGCCGGAAGATGTGGAACTCGACCTCGAGCCCCGCCACATACTCGAAGCCGCGGGCGCAGAGATCCTGCAGGACCGCGCCGTACAGCCGGCGGGTCGCGAACGGCACCGGGCGGCCGTCGGGAAAGAACAGGTCGCACAGCACCCAGCCGGTGCGCGGCGCCCACGGCAGGATGCGGAATGTCGCCGGGTCGGCCACCATCAGCAGGTCGGCGCCGCCCTGCATCTCCGGCAGGCCGAAGCCGCCGCCGGCGGTGAACACCGGAAACACGGTGCGGTGCGCGGTGTCCTTGGCGATCAGGGTGCTGGTGATGGTGCAGCCGTTGCGCAGCGTGGCCGCCGCCTCCGGTGCAACCAGGGTCTTGCCGCGGAGGATGCCGTGCTGATCGGGAAACGAGAAGCGGACGACCTCGAGCTCCTCGGTGCGGACGAGATCGTCGATGCGTTGCGCGGCCTGGCGCTGCTCGTCCGACCACAGCCCATGGCGTTCGACGAAAAACGTCATATCGCCGGCGACACGACGCGCGTCCACGGC
>JBEKZK010000186.1:0-7717 GCA_049509935.1 Xanthobacteraceae bacterium
CCGTGGTCGGAATATGGCTTTCAGGGTTACGGCCTTTCGGTGTTCGCGTCGGAGAGAATCCTCGGTGAGCGTCCGGAGACGGTGAGGAAGTTCCTGCGCGCCTACGTCAAGGCGACCGATTTGGCGATTGCCGATCCCGGCGCCGCGGCCGCCGCCCTCAAGGCGATGGTGCCGGAGGTCGATGTCGATGTCGCCACCAAGCAGTTCGCTTCGTCAGTTCCGCTGATGGTGAATGCCATCAGCAAGAAGGACGGGCCCGGCGCGTTCGAGAAGGCGCTGCTCGCCACGACCTGGGAGTGGACTGCGAAGTCGCAGAACATGCCGGTCGACAAGGTCGACCCGGAAGCCGCGGTCGACCGCTCCTTCGCGCCGAAGTGAGCGATCCGCCACCTGTCATCCGCTTTGCCGACGTTGCCCAGACGTTCGGCCTGGGCGAACGATCGGTGGTGGCGCTCGACGACGTGACCTTCGAGGTCAGGCGCAACGAGTTCCTGGCGGTGGTCGGGCCTTCCGGTTGCGGGAAGTCGACGCTGCTGCGACTGATCGCCGGGCTGATCCGGCCGACCCGCGGCCGCGTCGAGATCTATGGGATGCCGGTGACCGAGCCGCGCGACGAGATCGGGATCGTTTTCCAGCGCCCGACCCTGCTGGCATGGTTCGACGTGCTCGGCAACGTGACGTTTCCCATGCGTCACAAGTACGGCCGGGTCACCGCCGAGGAGCGCCGCCGCGCCCACGAGCTGCTGGCGCTGGTCGGCCTCGCCGACTTCGCCACCAAGCGCATCGACGAGCTCTCCGGCGGCATGCAGCAGCGCGTGGCGATCGCCCGCGCGCTGCTGCTCGATCCCGACATCCTGCTGATGGACGAGCCGTTCTCCGCGCTCGACGCGCTGACGCGCGACGAGATGAGCTTCGAGCTGCTGCGCATCTGGGGGCGCAAGCCGAAGACGGTGCTGTTCATCACCCATTCGATCCCCGAGGCGCTGCTGCTGGCGGACCGCATCATCGTGATGACGGCGCGGCCCGGACGGGTCCGCGAAGTCATCGAGGTGCCCCTGCCGCGGCCGCGTTCGCTGGCGACGCTGTCGGATCCGGCCTTCAATGCCATCGCCAACCATATCCGTGGACAGCTCTTCGCCCTTCCCGCCGCCTGAGGCGGCGGCGCAACCTCGTCCGATGCGGCTGCTCCTCGCCGCATGGGGCGACCGCTTCGCTCCGCCGCTCACGTTCGTTGCGCTGATCGCCATCTGGGAGGCGGCATGCCGGCTGTTCGCCATTCCGTCCTTCCTGCTGCCGGCGCCGAGCGCGATCGTTGCGGCCGGGTTCGACATTCCGCCTGCGGTCTGGCTCGGCCATATCGGCGCCACCCTGCGCGTGGCGCTGATGGGGTACGCGGCGGCCATCCTCGTCTCGGTTCCGCTCGCCGTAGCGCTGGTGAGCTCGCGCTTCCTGTCGCGCACGCTCTATCCGATCCTGGTGGTCGTGCAGTCGACGCCGATCGTGGCGGTCGCCCCGATCATCGTCGTCACCCTGGGCGCCGCGGATCTGCCGCGCGTGGTGATCACGTTCCTGATCACGTTCTTCCCGATCGTGGTCTCGACCGTCACCGGCCTGCAGGCGACCCCGGAGGAGCTGATCGAGCTGTCGCGATCCCTGCGTGCCGGACGGCTGCGCGAGATGCTGCACATCAGGCTGCCGTTCGCGGTGCCCTATATCTTCAGCGCGCTGAAGATCTCCACCACCCTCGCGGTGATCGGCGCGGTGGTGGCCGAGTTCGTGGCGGCCGAGCGCGGGCTCGGCTTCTTCATCGCGTTCTCGACCTCGTTCTTCAAGATTCCCCAGGCGTTCGCCGGCCTCGTCGTGCTGGTCGCCCTGAGCCTGATCCTGTTCCGCCTGTGTGCGATCGCGCAGCGCCGTTTCGTGCCGTGGTCGCTGCCGAAATCGGAGACCTGAGCATGCCCGGTACCATCGATCCGCCGCCCGCGCCCGACCACGACGCGCTGCTGCGCCGCGCGTTCGACGTGGCGCGCCGGGCGCGCGCGAACGGCATGCATCCGTTCGGGGCGCTGCTGGCCGGGCCCGACGGCGGCGTGCTGTTCGAGATGGAGAACGGATTTCTCCCCGACCACGACATGACGGCGCACGCCGAGCGTCTGCTGGCGACCCGCGCCTGCCGCGAGCACGAGCCGCGCTTTCTCGCCGCCTGCACCATGTACACATCCGCCGAGCCATGCGCGATGTGCGCTGGCGCGGTCTACTGGGCCGGCATCGGCCGCGTGGTGTACGGGCTCGCCGAGCATCGGCTCAAGGAGATCACCGGCAACCACGCCGAGAACCCGACCCTCGACCTGCCCTGCCGCGTCGTGTTCGCGGCCGGACAGCGGCCGGTCGAGGTGATCGGGCCGCTCCTCGAGGACGAGGCCGCCGCCCTCCATGCCGGCGCGTGGGCGGCGCCGAGCCGATGACAACCGATTCCGATCCGCTTGCTCCCGGCCGGGCGCTGCTCAAAGCGGATCGATGAGATAATCGATGAGCCGGCGCCCGGGAAGGAAAAAATAGCCGCCGCCCCTGGTGGTGACGAAGCGCGGCATCGGATTGAGACCGATCGGCCCGTCCGGCGACGGCACCGTGAAGCCGCAGGCGCCCTCCTGCGCGTCGCCGAGCAACGGGTCCTTCTCGCAGTTGAGGCCGTGGAACGTTGGGCTCTTCAGCCAGGTCTGCTGCAGGAACTCGAACTGGCGCTCGATGTCGGCGCAGAAGCACATGAAGAACAGGCCCGGGTTCTGGCCCGGCGCGGACACGTAGTGACGACCGACCCGGGTTATTCGATGCCGGTTGGAAATCGCGACCTGATCTGCGTTGCCGGGGTCGAGACTGTCACGCGGATTGGCGCGGCGGATGTGCGCGCCGTGGGGACAACGCAGCGCATCCGGATCCTCGGCACCGAAGAGGAAGTCATTGTCGGGCCGGATCGGCCGTTGATGCGGCGAGGTCGGCGCCGCGGCCGTGGGCTTGTCAGGGTGTCTCGGCGCCAGATCGATCGGCGTGCCATCGTGGGGATTGCTCTTCGGTCGACCGGTCACATTCACTTCGGTCGACTCGATGACGAGGTTCAAATTGAGCTTTCCCGAGAGTTGCGCCTGCTGCGTCGCGCGGTGCAGCAGCTTCCCGTGATGCTCCGTCGCCGACTCATAGGGATTGCGCAGCAGCGACGACCCGTCCTTCCAGCGACCGACGAGCTTCGCGCCGATATAGCCCGCAGTGACATGATAGGGTGGAGACAGCCGGTGCTGCAGCCGGGCTTCTTCGGCCTGACAGTAGGCCGCGAAACCGGCGACGTCCTGCTCCAGCTCACGGATCACCAGAAAGCTGCCGTTGAAGCCGACGTCGCGTGTCGCATCGGCGACGGAGCGGGAAAAATCCTTTGGCGCGCCGAGCAGCGGCAGCTTGTTGCCGGGGTCAGAATTCGGCAGCAGGGTTGGCGAGGGCGGGATGTAGCCGCGATTGTCAGGATAACCAAGGATCATTTCGCCGGGTTCGACGATATGGATCGGATCGGCGTTGCGCAGGCTCTTGTACGTTCCCCGGATGACCGGCTGCGACACACCGTCGACGAAGCCGAAGGGCTCGGTCTTGCCTTCCGTTACAGGCTTCAGGGGAACCTCGTGCGCCGGAGGCATGCCGACGGCGGTGCACGCGTCAACAAACTTCGCTCTCAGGACCGCTACAGCGTCTTCCGAACGTCCGTAGATGAGAACAGCGGCGTCGGGAGGCTCCTTGCCCCAGCGCCAGTGGTCCGGGCTGTTGTTGTCGGAATCGCCGAGGATGCGCAACCTGTAGTCCTTCGTCATCCCCTCGACAAAGGCAAACGGGAACGTCGGCCCGGCGTATTCGGGCAGGCCCAGGCGCGTCAGGCCGCGCCACGACAGGGACAGTGTGATCACCGCCTCATGTGCGAGGCGCCGTCCGTCGTTGAAGGCGATGTCGTCGCGGATCGCTTTGAGCCAGGTGCGCGCCTGTGCCTGATCGCCCGGCAGCTCGCAGATCATGCATGTGCCAAATGGCAGGAAGCCGAGGCCGCCGAACATGAGGCTCTGGATGTCGCTCGACACCAGCTTCGAGGCCGGCCGGACCGCGGAGCCGAACAGGGCCAGCCAGTTGATCGCCTCGTCCTCGGTCATCGCGCCGGAAAGGCCGGCGCGGATGAGAGCATTCGACCGGATGGTGGCAGTCGTGATGTCCGGATAGGCGCTGTACCAGAAGCGTGTCGGCACCATGCTGTGGCGCGCGAAGCGCTTGAAGCGGTCGCCGTCGGTCGCGCCGAGCTGGACCAGGTTCTTGGCTCTTGGAAAGCCGACCGTGTTCGACCAGACGCCGGTCAGGCCGCCGTGCGCCTTGGTGATGAAATCCTCGAGATAGCTCTCCCAACTGCCGCCGTAGTTCGAGAGAAACAGCACATCGCGCGTCCGCGGCACCGTCACCCAGCGCGCGAAATGGATCGTCCCGATGTCGGAAAGAAAACCCGGCGGGTAGTACCTCGTCGCGGCGAGGTTTATCACCCAGAAGACCAGTCGCATGGTAAACCATCGCAGCCAGCCCGGCTTGCGCTGGGTGATCGAGATCATGTGGTTCTGCGCGAACCTGTTCTCGTGCGCGAACATCTCGCGGCTGACGGCCTGGGGCGGCGAATGCGTCTCGATCGAGTCGGTGGCTTCCGCCTTGCGCAGCGCGACATAGGCCCTGATCGCGGCGATGACGATCACGGCCAGCGCGACCCATGCCGCTGCCCACAGCACGCGAATGCCGCCGACCGCGAAGGCAATGATCCCATGCCATGCGCCGTGCGTGGGCCGCACGGCGCACAGGCCGCCGATGAGCCCGGACAACGTGACCAAGACGATCAAGGCCCACAGGTAGGTGCAGACAAATCCGCCAATTCCCGCGCGGACGAGGTCGACGAGATTGCCGCCCGCGAATGGAGGGGCCGGCGTGGCAGGTTGGAGAGCGCTCTTCAGGTCCGCGTCGGCGGCGATCGCGGTACGGACATGGGCGATGCGGGCGAGCGCGGGCATGTCCCCGGATTGCTGCTCGACGAGCCTGGCGCAGGTGCGCGCGAGCCGATCCTCGAAGTTGATGCGGCCGACGGTGAAGCCGGGCGTGCCGGCGAAAGGCAGGCCGGGATTGCCGAAGAGGCCGTTGCCGACTGGTACCTTGTGGGCCTTCAGGAAAGCTGGGACATCGTTGCCGTCGCTCCAGTCGCTCGACAGAATCAGGACAGGCTTCAGCAATGACCCGAACGCCCTGACGATGCGCGCCGTCGCCTCGTCCTCCGAACCGTCGGCGGAAAACTCGAAAACGATGTATGCCCTCGCTCCGTCCGGCGACTTGATTGCATGCAGGCTGGCGAAATGCGTCCCGTTCTCGTCGTTGGCCTGGAGCGCAAGAGCATGGCGGACTTCATCGCTTGCCGGGTTCCCCAACACATCGATCGCGTTCTCGGCCGTCACAATCCTGTCGAGGTGCAGCGGCGCGATAAAGGTGACCATCGCCTGAGTCATGTGGCCATCCGGTTGAAGGTGACCGGCAGGTGGGCGGGGAACGGCCGGGCCCAGCTGATCGTGCCGACGGATTTGACGCCGCGGCGTACCAGGGCGCCGACGAGCAGCGGGATCTGGAATTCCCACCACCAGCCGTGCAGCCGCGCGAAGTTGTCGACGTCGGCAGCGATACGGGCGGGCGGCGTCGCGATATCGTTGGCATTCGAAATTGTCATGATCGCAACAAGACTGCTACCAAAGGGTGCGCCAACGCTAGCAGCGAGCCGGGGCCGAGTCGAGACAGGCTTCATCGAGCGATTGCAGAAGCGTCAGAGGAGCAGACCGCGCGAAACGCCAGCGCCGGTGGATGCGACCTGAGTGGTATAATTGTAAGGTTGCAGGATCGGCCCTGGGCGGTCGGAGCCGCGCTCGCATGCGTCCGGAGCGACGCATGCGGCAGCACTCGCGGCCTTTACGTTTCTCGCAGCCCGGAGCAACCTTCGGCTCCATGGCAGCGCCGCTCCACATCCTGTCGCCGGCTCCGTTGGCGACCGAGGCCTTCACCGATGCGACCGCCGCGGTCGCCCGGCTCGAGCAGATTTACGAGCGCAATACCGGCTTCCTGCGCGACCGCTTCGAAGCCTACGCCAAAGGCGAACCGCCTGCCGGGCGGGTGCGCGCCACCTACCCGTTCGTGCGGATCACCACCGACACCCACTCCCGGCTCGACTCGCGGCTGTCCTACGGCTTCGTCTCCGGGCCGGGCGTGCACCAGGCAACAGTGACCCGCCCGGACCTGTTCGGCGCCTATTTCACCGAGCAGATCGGACTGCTCGTCCACAACCACGGCGTTCCGGTCGACATCGGAGAATCGGACGAGCCGATCCCGATCCACTTCGCCTATCGCCGCGACATCAACATCGGGGCGAGCTCCGCGCTGCGGGACCGGTCGACCGAGCGGCCGTTGCGCGATCTCTTCGACACACCCGATCTTGCCACGATGGACGACGCGATCGCCAACGGCACACTGAACGTGCCGCCGGGCGCGCCGATGCCGCTCGCCATGTTCCGCGCCGCGCGCGTCGACTATTCGCTGCACCGGCTCTACCATTACACCGGCACCGATCCGGAGCACTTCCAGAATTTCGTGATCTTCACCAACTATCAGTTCTACGTCGACGCCTTCGCGCGCATCGGCCGCGAGCGCGTCGCCGCCGGCCACCCGGGCAGCGACGCCTTCGTCGAGCCCGGCAACGTCATCACGACCAGCCCGCGGCTCGGCGGCCCGGGCCCGACCGGCGCGCCGCCGGACCGCATGCCGCAGATGCCCGCCTTCCACCTGGTCGCGCCCGGCTGCAACGGCATCACCATGATCAACATCGGGACCGGCCCCTCGAACGCCCGCAACATCACCGACCACGTCGCCGTGATGCGCCCCCACGCCTGGCTCATGCTCGGTCACTGCGCCGGCCTGAGGAACACGCAAAAGCTCGGCGACTACGTTCTGGCGCACGGCTACGTGCGCGAGGACCACGTGCTCGACGACGAGCTTCCGCCGTGGGTGCCGATTCCGGCGCTGTCGGAGATGCAGGTGGCGCTCGAGCAGGCGGTCGGCGAGGTGACAGGCCTGTCCGGCTTCGAGCTGAAGGGCGTCATGCGCACCGGAACGGTCGCCAGCGTCGACAATCGCAATTGGGAGCTCGATGGACAGGCGGCGATCATCCGCCGGCTGTCACAGTCGCGGGCGGTCGCGCTCGACATGGAATCGGCAGCCGTCGCCGCCAACGGCTTCCGTTTCCGTGTCCCTTACGGCTCCCTGCTCTGCGTATCGGACAAGCCCCTGCAGGGAGAGATCAAGCTCGCCGGCATGGCGGGCGAATTCTACCGCCGACGGGTCGGCCAGCATCTCGAGATCGGCATGCTGGCGCTCGAAAAGGTGAGGTCTTTGGCGCCCGGCCGGCTGCATTCGCGCAAGCTGCGAAGCTTCACCGAGGTCGCGTTCCAATAGGACGGCCGCCATCCGGACCCTGCCGGCACCTGCTGATGCGGACCCGGTTCAGTCAAGAAGCTCGCGGATGCAATCTATCAGCTCCGATCCGCGAAACGGCTTTTCCACGACGGCCACGCCGGCCGCCGATGCACGTTCACGGAGCCGGGCGTTGGGACGGCCGGTCATCAAC
>JBEKZK010000187.1:0-7699 GCA_049509935.1 Xanthobacteraceae bacterium
GTTTCATTTTGGAACTTGGTCTGTCAAGCGGCTCTGGCCGATTGCGTCTATTGCACACCAGAGCCTGGGTTCGACGTTTGTCGTGCCCTGGCCGAAAACCGGTGTCCCCTTTTCCGGGACATGCGCTAGGGTTATGAAGATTCTACATGAAGCGGTCGCCATGGCCGCCATCGATCGGGGAGCAGCGCCATGCCGGGTCACGTCTGGGAAAAGTCCTATCCGCCAGGGATCAGCTGGGACGCTCCGCTGCCGCCGGCGGTGCCGATCGAAACGTTCCTGGCGGACGCCGCCGCCCGGTGGCCCGAGCGGATCGCCATCGATTTCTACGACCGCACGCTGACGTTTCGCGAGCTGCTCGACCTCGCGCGCCGCGCCGCCAAAGGGTTGCAGACGCTCGGCGTCGGCCCGGGCGTCAATGTCGGACTGCATCTGCCCAATACGCCGCACTACGTCGTCTGCTTCTTCGGCGCGCTCATGGCGGGCGGCCGGGTCGCCAACTTCAGCCCGCTCGCCGCGCCGCGCGAGCTCAAGTACCAGCTCGCCGACGCCGATGCAGAGGTGATGGTGACGCTCGGCCTGCCGACGCTCTATCCGCAGATCGCGGCCCTCAAGGGCACCGCGAAGCTGAAGGCCGTGGTGGTCTGCGGCCTGGAGGACTTTCTGCCGGCGCCCATGGTGCGCGCCTTCGTCGGCGCTCCCGCCGAGCGCCTGGCCGGCCCCGGCCGCGAGATCGATTTCGCCGAGCTCATCGCCAATGACGGCGCATTCACCAAGCATCCCCACGGTGACCTCGCGGACGAAGTTGCAGTGCTGCAGTACACCGGCGGCACCACCGGCGACCCCAAGGGCGCCATGCTGACGCATGCGAATTTCTGTGCGGTGGTCAACGTGTACCATCAGTGGGCCGGCTCGCTCATGAACAGCGAGACCGACAAGACGCTGTTGGTGCTGCCGCTGTTCCACATCTTCGGGCTCTCCTTCATGATGCTGCTGTCGACATTGCTCGGGGTGCAGATGGTCATGCACATCCGGTTCGACGTCGATCGCGTGCTCAACGATATCGCGCACAAGAGGATCACGACGTTCTCCGGTGTCCCGACGATGTACACCGCGCTGGTCAATCATCCGAAGATCCGGGAGTTCGACCTGTCGTCGCTGCGCCTGTGCGGGGCGGGCGGCGCGCCGCTGCCGGTCGAGGTGCTGCAGCGCTTCCGCGAGCTCACCGGGCTCACGCCGCGTGAGGGCTACGGGCTGACCGAGACGGCACCGCTCGGAACCATCCAGATCGTCGACGGCGAGGCACGGCCCGGTACGGTCGGGCTGCCGGCGCCGCACACCCTGCTGGAGGTGGTTGATCTGGAAACCGGCACCAATGTGCTTCCGGTCGGCGTGAAAGGCGAGATCTGCTTCCAGGGCCCGCAAGTGATGAAGGGCTACTGGAAAAAGCCGGAGGCGACCGCGGAGGCGTTCCGCGGCGGGCGCTTCCATACCGGAGACATCGGCTTCATCGACCAGGACGGGTTCGTCACCCTGGTCGACCGTAAGAAGGACATGATCCTGTCGGGCGGCTTCAACGTGTTTCCCCGCAACATCGAGGAGGCGATCTACGAGCATCCCGCGGTGGCGGAGGTCACCGTCATCGGCGTCCCCGACGCCTATCGCGGCCAGTCCGCCAAGGCCTTCATCGCGCTCAAATCCGGCGCCGCGCCGTTCAGCTACGACGAGCTCAAGGCGTTCCTGTCCGACAAGCTCGCCAAATACGAGATGCCGACCGAGATGGAGTTCCGCCCCAACCTGCCGAAGACGCCGGTCGGAAAGCTGTCCAAGAAGGAGCTGGTCGCCGAGGAGCTGGCCAAGCGCGACGCCCCGGCAACGGGCGACGGCGAGCGCAAGCTGGCGGGGTGATCGACGGCCGCCGTCATGCCCGGCCCTTTGCTGCCCTGTGCCGGGCATGCCTGGCCACGACGCGCTGCGACCGTAGGGTGGGCAAAGCGAAGCGTGCCCACCATTTTGACCTGCGCACGTGTCCGCGTGGGCACGTCGCTGCGCTCCTTTGCCCACCCTACTACACTGGCGGGGTGATCATGCCTTGCTGCGCACGATGACCTTGCGGCTCTCGAGCGCCGCGATCTCGGCGTCGCCATAGCCGAGCTCCCTGAGAATGGCATCGGTGTCCTGGCCGAGCACCGGCGCCGGCAGGCGCACGTTTGCCGGGCTGGCGGCGAACCGGGTTGCCGGCCTCACATAGGTGATCGTGCCCTCGGTCGGATGCCGCATGGTCTTAAACATGCCGACCGCCGCCAGGTGCGGCACCTGGGGCAGGTCGTCGAGCGCCACGATCGGGGTCGCCGGAACATCGGCCTCGGCGCAGAACGCGAGCCACTCGGCGGTGGTGCGCTCGCGGGTGATCTCGGCGAGCGCCGTATAGATCTCGGCGATATTGGCGTTGCGCCGCTCGCGGTCGGCGACGCCGAGACGCTCGCCGAGCTCGCGCTTGCCGGCGGTCTCGAAGAACGCGATCCAGTGCTCGGAGGTGTACGGCAGGATGCCGATGTAGCCGTCCTTCGTCGGCGCCGGCCTGCGGCCGTCGGCGAGCACCCGGTCGTACCCGGCCGGACCCTTGGGCGGATGGAAGGTCAGCCCGCCGAGATGCTCCGCCATCACGAAGGCCGTCATCGTCTCCAGCATCGGCACCTCGACGTACTGGCCCTGCCCGGTGCGCTCGCGATGCAGCAGCGCAGCCAGCACGCCGTTGGCGAGCGCCATGCCGGTGGTCTTGTCGGCGATCAGCGTCGGCGCATAGATCGGGGACTCGCGTCCGATGCTGACCAGCGCCGCCAAGCCGCAGGCCGCCTGGATGACGTCGTCGAAGGCGGGCCGGTCGCGGTCGGGACCGTCCTGGCCAAAACCCGGCGACGCGCAGTAGACGATCCGCGGATTGATCGCAGCGACCGCCTGATAGCCGAAGCCGAGCCGCTCCATCGCGGCGCTGCGCATGTTGTGGACCAGCGCGTCGACGGTCGGAATGAGGCGGCCGAGCACCTCGCGGCCCTCCGGCATCTTGAGGTCGACGACGAGCGAGCGCTTGTTGCGGTTGAGCGCCAGATAGATCGAGCTCATGCCCGGATGAACGGAGACTCCGCTCGAGCGGATGAGATCACCCTCCGGGCTTTCGATCTTGATCACCTCGGCGCCGAAGTCGGCAAGAATCTGCGTGGCCAGCGGGCCGAGCACAACCGCCGTCATGTCGAGGATACGGATGCCGGCGAGCGGACCGGTCGCCGCGACTTTTGGTGAACCGCCAGCGGCCTCTTGCATCGCCGTTCCCTCCCTTGGCGGGGCTGCGCCCGCCGGGACCGACGCCAGTAGCAACGACGGCTGCGGCGGGCAAGCGGCGGCAGTACGGGCCGTCGCGCCTCGCACGGCGACGGACCACTTCGTCCGTTCGCGCCTCACTTCACTCTTTCGGGAGATTCACTGCCAATGCGACGCTCGCCACAAGCTCATCGTAAGCAACCCCGGCGCATGGCCTCCTCGGTCAGCCGGCCATTGGCCGGCCCGTACTCCACCGGGCATACCGGGACAGCGTGCGCGATCCGTCGCGGCGGGCTGCCCGCAGACGTCGACTGCCTCGACCGATCCCGGCGCAGATCGCCGGCAAGCTCCCGGAGGTCGGCCTCGAGCTGAGGAACATCCACGCCATCGGCGGACATGAGTGCTTGCACCATGGGATCGGCAAGAGCCTCAGTCAGCGTCATGTCGGGCCGACAACGATCGCCGTCTCGTTGCCCGACCGTGCTGCCGGGATCTCGATCTCGCATGTCGTTCACGCGCCGAGCTAGCGCCCCCAATCAAATTTATAGTTCATAGCCGATCCGACCGCGCGCCGTCCCGAGATATTGTCGAACGGTGGACCAGAAACCCTTTCCGAAACATGGCCGACATATTACCGATTGGAAAGCTCGGAGCCCGCAGGAAGCCTGCAGAATGACATCGAATTTAGTTGCCCAATGCCGTACGGCGCTGCGATACCTCCGCGTCGCGTTCTTCCGTCTGACGATCGTCGCCATGTTCACCCCCATCGCAACGCATGCAGGGAGCACGCCGATGCCGTCGGTTCGTTCGACCACGACCTATCACACGGTGACCATCGCGGGCCTGCGCATCTTCTACCGCGAGGCCGGCCCAAACGATGGCCCGACCGTGCTGATGCTGCACGGCTTCCCGTCTTCCTCGCGCATGTTCGAGCCGCTCATTCCGCTGCTGGCCGACCGCTACCACGTGGTCGCGCCGGACTATCCGGCGTTCGGCCACAGCGACGCGCCGCCGCCGACCGCCTTCGCCTATACGTTCGACCACATCGCGGAGGTCATCGACAAGCTCACCGAGAGTCTGGGGCTCGCGCAGTACATTCTGCTGGTGCAGGACTATGGCGGACCGGTCGGGTTCCGCCTGGCGCTCGCCCACCCCGAGCGGCTGCGTGCGATCGTCGTCCAGAACGCGGTCGCGCACCAGGAAGGGCTCGGTCCGTTGTGGGAGACCCGCAAGGCATTCTGGGCCGATCGCGACGCGAACGAGGCGAAGCTCAGAGCCAATCTGACGTCGTTCGAGGCGACGCGCCAGCGCCATCTGGGAACGAGCCCGCACCCGGAAAGATACGACCCGGACACCTGGACCGACGAGTTCGCGTTCCTCAGCCGCCCCGGCCAGGACGAGTTCGCGTTCCTCAGCCGCCCCGGCCAGGCGGAAATCCAGAGCGATCTGTTCTACGACTACCGGACCAATCCGGCCTCCTATGGGCGCTGGCAGGCGTTCCTGCGCGAGCGCCAGCCACCGCTGCTGGTGGTATGGGGCAAATACGATCCCTCGTTTACGACCGCGGGGGCGCTGGCCTACCGGAACGACGTCCCGAGCGCCGAGATCCATCTCCTCGAGGCCGGCCATTTCGCCCTCGACGAGGCGTGCGACGAGATCGCCGAGCTCATGCGATCGTTCCTCGCCGCCCGCGGTCTCGACCGTTAGAGCATTTCCCGGAATTGGCGCAGCGCTCGGCGTCTGGGGTTCGGTCGGTCCTTCCGGGACCGACTCGCCGAGGAGGCCAGCGCTCCCGGCCTCCTCGGGCAGATGGCCTTCGCGGTGTTCCCGATGCTGATCCCATAGCCGCCCGGATTTCACCCGGGCCGCAATTCCTCGTGGGAACTCCGATGGCTCCGGGGCGTTGAAATCGGCATACCGATTCCGCTCGCAGTGAATGGGACGATGGCAGGCGATTTCGCATCGAGGCCGGTCGAAACGAGCGGCATGATCTCGGCCGAGCGCGCGATCTTGCGGGCGATCACCATTCTGGCGGTGCTGGCAACGATCAGCGCGCTCTATTTGGGGCGCGCGCTGTTCATCCCGCTCGCGGTGGCCATCCTCCTGACCTTCGTGCTGGCGCCGCTGGTGCGGCTGTTCCGCCGCTGGGGCGCCGGCCGAGTTCCCTCGGTCGTCATCGTCGTGGTGATCGCCTTCACGATGATCTTCGGGTCCGGCGCCCTCCTCGGGCAGCAGCTGACGCAGCTGGCCGAACGCCTTCCGCAATATCAGTTCAACATCCAGCAGAAGATCCGCAACGTGCAGAACGCGGCGGCGCAGGGCGGGACGTTCGCCCGGATCGCCGATTTCCTGCGCAGCCTCAACCGCGACATCACCAATGTCGGCGCACCTTCGACGCCCGCCGTGCAGGCGCCCGGACAGGACACCCAGGCGACACCGGTGGAAATCCATCAGCCGCCGCCGACCCCGATCGAGGTGATCCGCGGCGTGCTCGATCCGCTGCTGGAGCCGCTGACGACGTTCGGCGTCGTGGTGATCTTCGTCATCTTCTTCTTGATCCAGCGCGAGGACCTCCGCGACCGTCTGATCAGGCTGGCCGGCTCGCACGACATCCGGCGCACCACCGAGGCGATCGACGATGCCGCGCGGCGGCTGAGCAAATATTTCCTGGCGCAGTCGTCGCTCAACGCGGTGTTCGGGGTGATCGTGGCCACGGGGCTCACCTTCATCGGCGTGCCCAACCCGGTGCTGTGGGGCATCGTCGCGGCGCTGCTGCGGTTCGTGCCCTATGTGGGGGCGTTCATCGCGGCCGCGTTTCCGATCATGCTGAGCGTCGCGGTCGACCCCGGCTGGAGCATGGTGGTGTGGACGGTCGGGCTGTTCCTCGTGGTCGAGCCCGTGCTCGGGCAGGTGGTGGAGCCTCTGGTCTATGGTCACAGCACCGGCATCTCCGCCGTCGCGGTCGTCATCGCGGCCACCTTCTGGACCTGGCTGTGGGGGCCGATCGGGCTATTGCTGTCGACGCCGCTCACCGTCTGCCTGGGCGTGCTCGGCCGCCACATCGCCTGGCTGCGCTTCGTCGATGTCATGATCGGGGACGATCCACCGCTGACGCCGGCGCAGAGCTTCTATCAGCGCGCGCTGGCCGGCGACGTCAACGACGGGATGGTGCAGGCCGAGCGCTATCTGAAGGACCATTCGCTCGTCCGCTACTACGACGAGGTTCTGCTCCAGGCGCTGCTGCTGGCGCAGATCGACGTCAGGCGCGGCATGCTGGACGAACGTCTCACCGCGCGGGTCAGGGACGTCTTCGCCGGGCTCGTGGCCGAGCTCGCCGACCATGTGGACGAGCCGAAGGCGAGCCCGCCGGCAAGCCGCGCCGACCAGGAGGGACTGTCGCCGCCCCAGGAGGAGGCGCCGGAGAGCGCCGGCGTGCCGGTTCTGGGGCCCGACGACATGCCGGGCGACTGGAGCGGCAAGGTGGTGCTGTGCATCGGCGGTCCGGGTCCGTTCGACGACATTGCGACGACCGTGCTGACCCAGCTGCTGGAGAAGCACGGCATCGCGACGCGCGCGGAGGAGGATCAGTCGATGTCGGCGCTGAACATGCCGCGCGCGCGCATCGACGACGTCGGCATGGTCTGCCTGTCCTACCTCTATCTCGGGTACAACCCGGCGCATCTCGGCTATTCGATCCGCCGCTTTCACCGCCGGATGCCGGGGCGCGCGATCGTGGCCGGCCTGTGGTGTCACGAGCAGGCGGAGCACGTCGCCGACGAGCTTGCCGCCGATCTCGGCGCCGGCGCGGTCCCCGACACGCTGGCCACCACGATGGAGCAGGCGATCGAGGCGTGCATCGCCACCATCACGGCGCGCAAGGACGACATGCCGGCGGATGCAGCGCTGCAATCGAGCGCCGCGTAGCGGCGTAGCCCGACATAAGGGCGTTTACGCCCGTCTTCGCCGGGGTATCAAGCGCAGCGAAATCCGGGGCAGCGCCGGCAAAGCGGAACGCCCGCTCCCGGATTTCATCCGGGCTACGACGCCATGCGGGCGATCGCCTGCTCCAGCGGCTGGGCGGCCGCGGCGTAATCGCTCCATGCCTTGCCGATCAGCCCCGGTGCGGTCCTGACGGTGAAGCGGCGCGGATCGAGGCCGGCGCGGACTTGCGTCCAGGTCAGCGGCATCGACACGGTGGCGCCCTCGCGCGCCCGCGGCGACAGCGGCGCCACCGCGGTTGCGGTGCGGTCGTTGCGCAGATAGTCGAGAAAGATCCGGCCGCCGCGCTCCTTCTTCGCCATGTTGATGAGATAGCGCTGCGGCTCGTCCGCCGCCATGCGCTCGCAGACCGCGCGCGCGAACGCCTTGGCATCGGGCCAGCCGA
>JBEKZK010000188.1:0-7679 GCA_049509935.1 Xanthobacteraceae bacterium
GCGGCCGAGCGACAGGTTGACGCCGGCAAGCGCGATCACCGGAAGCATTCGGCTGTCGGTCGAGGTATCGTTCATGTGGCCTTTCCGTCTGCGAGCGCGCCGTCACGCCGAGTTGATAGCGTTCGGCCCGGCAAATGCCGAAACCCTTGCGGGTTCGCACGCCGGGCGGCCTTCCGCGGCGCACTGCCGGCGCGCCGGCGCACCGGAAGTGCCGGACGGCCGCATTGTGCTGGGATTTCCGTGGTCGGTCCCTCGGCGGGATGCCGGTGCGCCATTCCGCCAATATGGGACGTCGAATCGATCGGTCCAACGCGCCGCGGCTGCGGCGGCCGTCCGGCTCATGTGTGGCCTGTGGATGATGGCCGCGGTTGGGCCGGCCGCTGCGGCAGATCGGCCGATCAGCATTGTGGCGCTCGGGGATTCGCTCATCGCGGGATTCGGCCTCGACGCCCAGTCGGCCTTTCCGGCCCAGCTCCAGCGCGCGCTCGCGGCGGAGGGTGTCGGGGTGGACGTCACCAATGCGGGCGTCTCCGGCGATACCGCGACCGACGGGCTCGCCCGGCTCGACTGGGCGGTGCCCGACGGCACCGACGCGGTGATCCTCGAGCTCGGCGCCAACGACATGCTGCGCGGTCTCGACCCGACCATCACCCGCTCGGCCCTGAACGAGATTGTGCGCCGGCTCACCGAGCGGCACGTGCAGGTGCTGCTGGTCGGGATGCTGGCGGCGCCCAACATGGGGGCCGACTTCGCGCGAGCGTTCGACGCGATCTTTCCCGACCTTGCGTCGCACTACGACCTCGTCTTCTATCCATTCTTCCTCGCCGGCGTCGCCGCCGACCAGGCTCTCAACCAACCCGATGGCATGCATCCCAAGGCGGCAGGGGTCCAGGTCATCGTTGCCCGCATGCTGCCGGCGGTCGAGACACTGGTGGCAAGGGCCAGACAGCACAGGGGGACTTGAGCACTGGACGCCAAAAGATCAGCCGATTTCCGCGACGGATCCGAACCTTGCCGATACGAGCCTGCCGAGACGTCCAATGCCCCGCCTCTTCACCGCGCTGGAAATTCCCGCCGAAGTCGGCCACCACCTGTCGCTGCTGCGCGGCGGCTTGCCGGGGGCACGGTGGATCGACCCGGAGAACTATCACCTGACGTTGCGTTTCATCGGTGACATCGACGACCGGCTCGCCCACGAGATCGCACTGCTCCTCGACAAGGTGAAGCGCCGGGGGTTCGACTTGCGGTTCGACGGTTTGTCGGCCTTCGGGGGCCGCCGGCCACGCGCCGTCATCGCACAGGTCCAACCGGTGACCCCATTGATCGACCTGCAGGCCGAGCTCGATCGTCTCATCCGGCGGGTTGGGCTGGAACCGGAGGGGCGAAAGTTCACGCCCCACGTCACGCTGGCGCGGCTGCGCGATTCCTCCAGCCTGCAGGTCGCCGATTACCTGTCGGCGCGCGGACCGTTCCGCATCGAGCCCTTTCCGGTGTCACGCTTCGTGCTGTTTTCGTCCCGCTCCTCGGTCGGCGGCGGCCCCTACGTGGTCGAGGCCGCCTACCCGCTGGCGGCCTGAGAGAAGTGCTCACGGCCGCAACAAGACCTTCCCCATCACCTTGCGATCGGACAGGCTCTTGATCGCATCGGGCGTCTTTTCCAGCGGATAGACCGCGTGGACGTGGGACGACAGCTTGCCCTCCGCGGCCCAGCGAACGATCTGCGTCATGTTGTCCTGCTGGCCTTTCGGGTTGGCCTTGGTCCAGGCGCCCCAGAACACGCCGACCACGTCACAGCCCTTGAGCAGCACCAGGTTGAGCGGCAGCTTGGGGATGTCTCCGGCCGCAAAGCCGACGACCAGGAAGCGGCCTTCCCAGGCGATGGAGCGCAGCGCCGGCTCCGCATAGGGGCCGCCGACCGGATCATAGATGACGTCGGCGCCGCGGCCAGCGGTGAGCCGTCGCAGGCCGTCCTTCAAGTCCTCCTCGGCGTAGTTCAGCCCCTCGTCGGCGCCGTGCCGCCTGGCGAATGCCAGCTTCTCCGCCGACGACGCGCAGGCGATGACGCGGGCGCCCATCAGCTTGCCGAGCTCGACCGCCGCCAGTCCGACGCCGCCCGACGCGCCGAGCACCGCGAGGGTCTCGCCGGGCTTCAGCTTCGCCCGATCCTTCAGAGCGTGCAGGCTGGTGCCATAGATGACCGTGAGGCCGGCCGCGCGATCGAAATCGAGATCGTCGGGCAGCTTCGCCAGCTGGTCCGCCGGTACGGCGATGCGCTGGCGCGCCGCGCCCTGGACGTTGCCGACCACGCGATCGCCTGGCTCGACAGCGGTGACCCCCGAGCCGACGCTCTCGACGACGCCGGAGAACTCCGAGGCCGGCGAGAACGGAAATGGCGGCTTGAACTGGTACTTGCCCTCGATGATCAGCGTGTCGAAAAAATTGAGCGCCGCCGCCTTGATGGCGACTACCGCCTCTCCGGGACCAGCGACGGGATCCGGAAGGTCTTGCAGGACGAGCTCGTCGGGACCGGCGAAATGAGTGCAGAGGATGGCTTTCATGGCGACCTGGAGTTGATGGGACGACGAACAGATGGGCCACGCGCACGGCCGAGGCCACACGCCTCGCGGCGTTCGTAGTATAGGGTATGATGGCGCGCGGACCGAATCGGTCCACCGCGACGACGGCAACCAACCTTGGTGCTGTGGCAGGACGACAACCTGGCCATGCCTTCACAATGCCGATTTCGCCAATTATGCGACACGCCTCGCGGGTGCCTGTTCGGCACTTGCTCCGTTCGTTGTGAGGTCCGATGATCGACCTTCGTTCCTGCCGGATCGCGGCATGGATCGCCATGGCGGCGCTGGCACTGCCATCGGTTGCGGGCGCCCAGCAGGCCGATGCGCCTGCGAGCAAGCCGAAGAAGACCACCGCCAAACCGGCGCCGAAACCCGCGGTCCCGACCGCACAGGCGGCCCTGGGCGGCGCGCAACCGAACCTGCTGGCCCAGTATGGCGACTGGGGCGCCTATGCGGCGAGCCCGGCCGGCACCAAGGTATGCTTCGCCCTGGCCAAGCCCCAGGAGGCGCGCACCAATCCGCCCGGAAAGCCGCGCGACCCGCCGTACATGTTCGTGGCCTCGCGACCGGCCGAGAACGTCAGGAACGAGGTGTCGGTCGCCATCGGCTATTCGTTCAAGCCAGGGGCCGACGCGACCGTCGAGGTCGGGTCGGCGAAGTTTGCGATGTACACCCAGAGCGACGGCGCCTGGATCAAGAATGCCGCCGAAGAGGCCCGCATGGTCGAGGTGATGCGCAAAGGCAGCGACATGGTCGTGACCGGAGTATCGGCGCGCGGGACCCAGTCGACCGACCGCTACTCGCTCAAGGGCCTGTCCCAGGCGCTCGATCGCGCCGCGCAGGAATGCCGGTAGCGCTTTAGACGGAGGCCCGACGTCGCCAGATGCGACGTACCGGAGCTTGCGCTCGGCTCCGCAGGGTCCCACGTTGTGGCGCAAACATCCCGCCGGCACGCCACGACAGCAGCGATGACATCTGATCCATTCCCGCTCGCCGAGAATCCGCCGGCCGCGTCCGCGGCGGGCGACGCCGTCCTGGAGAAGACGCCGCTCGAGCGCTACGTGCCGCCACGCACCCCATCGCTGGTGGGCCTGAGCCGCACCGCGCTCGGCGACGCCCTGCGGGCGGCGGGTGTGCCCGACCGCCAGGTGAAGATGCGGGTGCGGCAGCTGTGGCACTGGCTGTACGTGCGCGGCACCCGGGACTTCGACGAGATGACCAGCGTGTCGAAGGACTTGCGTGCCGTGCTGGCACAGCACTACACGCTCCTCCGGCCGGAGGTGGTGGCCGAGCAGACCTCCCGCGACGGCACGCGCAAATGGCTGCTGCGGCTGCCGGGAGAGCATGTCGGCGAGCGGCCGCACGAGGTCGAATGCGTGTACATTCCGGAGACCGACCGCGGGACCCTGTGCGTATCGAGCCAGGTCGGCTGCACCCTCACCTGCAGCTTCTGCCACACCGGCACCCAGCGGCTGGTGCGCAACCTCACGCCCGGCGAGATCGTCGGGCAGGTCATGGTGGCGCGCGACCGGCTGGCCGATTGGCCGCGTGCCCGGTCGGCCAACCAGGGACCCGGCACCGATGGCAGCCGGCTCGTCTCCAACGTCGTCATGATGGGGATGGGCGAGCCGCTGTACAATTTCGCCGCGGTGCGCGACGCGCTCCTGGTGGTGGCGGACGGCGACGGGCTCGGCATCTCCAAGCGCCGCATCACCCTGTCGACCTCGGGCGTGGTGCCGCAGATCGCCCGCTGCGGCGCCGAGATCGGCGTGATGCTCGCGGTGTCGCTGCACGCGGTGCGCGACGAGCTGCGCGACGAGCTGGTGCCGCTCAATCGCAAGTATCCGATCCGCGTGCTGCTCGAGGCCTGCCGCGGCTATCCGGGCCTGTCCAACTCACGGCGCATCACCTTCGAGTACGTGATGCTCAAGGGCGTCAACGATTCGCCCGATGACGCCCGGGCGCTGGTGCGGCTGCTGCGCGGCATTCCGGCGAAGATCAATCTGATCCCGTTCAATCCGTGGCCCGGGAGCCGGTACGAATGCTCCGACTGGGACCAGATCGAAAAATTCTCCGAGATCGTCTTCAATGCCGGCTACGCGTCCCCGGTGCGCACGCCGCGGGGTCGCGACATCCTGGCGGCCTGCGGACAGCTCAAGAGCGCGAGCGAGAAGCTCGGCGCACGCGAGCGTCTGGCCCTGCGCGCCATGGCGATGACCGATTGAGGCCGCCCTTGTTGGCTCTGATCGGCCGGATCTTCGTCGTGCTGCTCGCCTTCCTGATGGCGAGCTTGGCGGCCGCCGCGGTGATGACGTTCGCCTATCTGCCACCCGGCTGGCTGGAGACCTTCGGTTGGCCGGGCCCCGTTCACAGCGTCGCGATCGTGACGGCGTTCACCGCCTTCGTGGTCGCCAGCAACATGCTGCTGCCGGCCATTCTGGTGATCGCCATCGCCGAGGGGTTCCGGCTTCGCTCGATCCTGCTCTACGCCATCGTCGGCGGCGCATCGGGTCTCGTCTCCTACTACGGTGGCGGTCCCGGCGCGCACCCGGAACCCTCCGACATCGGGCTGGCGCTGCCGCGCGAAGCCGAGATCGTGGCGGCGGCCGGGATCCTCGCCGGGCTGGTGTACTGGGCGCTGGCGGGCCGCAACGCCGGGCGCTGGCAGCGCCCGCGGGCGACCGATCAGGGCCGCGCACGGCCCTGACCGCGGGCCCAGCCGATCGCCTGCTCACTCTTGGGGACGGGGCTCGACTGCCAGGCGGATCGGTTTCCACTTCGCCGGAACATGCGCTAGCGCATGTCCCGGCGAAGTGGACCCGGTTCGCCGATCAAGGACATGCGCAACAAAAGAATCTACAGCGCTTCCCGGGTCGAGGCGCCGTAACAAGTGGTTCACTATGACCGGGAAGCGCTGTAGACCGCCGCACATGGACCGCACCGGATTGATGATCGCTTTCGCCGTCGCCGCCGTCGTCGGCGTGGTGCTCGGCGTCTTTCCGCAGCTCGACCTCATCATCTCCGGCTGGCTGTTCGACCCCGGCAGCGGGCAGTTCACGCTCAGCCGGCTGATGTTTGCCGGCCGCCTCGGCTGGCTCGCGACGGCGCGCGATGCCGGCATGTGGGCGGTCGCGGCGCTGGTGGCGCCCGCGGTGGTCGCCCTGATCGCCAAGGCGGTGAGGCCGCAGACCGCGCTCGTCGTCCCCGGACGCGCCGTCGTCTATCTGCTGCTCACGCTGGCGCTGGCGCCGGGCCTCATGGCCAATGGGCTGCTCAAGGACCACGGAGGGCGATCGCGGCCGATCGACGTCAAGAATTTCGCCGGCACCGACCGCTTCGTGGCGTGGTGGGACCCGCGCGGCGACTGTCCGCAGAACTGCTCGTTTGTCTCCGGCGAGAGCTCCGGCGCGTTCTGGGCGTTCGCCCCCGCCTCGCTGGTCCCCGCGCCATATCGGCCGCTCGCCTACGGCGCCGTGATCGTGTTCGGCAGCGCGATCGGCGCGCTGCGCATGGCGTTCGGCGGACATTTCCTGTCCGACGTGGCGTTCGCCGGCGTGTTCACGTTCCTGATCGTGTGGGGCGCGCACGGCCTGATCTACCGCTGGCGCGCGACCGCGCTGTCGGACGAGGCGATCGAGCGGGCGATCGAGCGGCTGGTGATGCCGATCCACCGCATGCTCGGCAGCGCGGCTGCTGCAGGCTCGGCACGACGCCGCGGCTCCGGCTGACGCCTTGCGCCGCCCCGGCTTCACACTATAGTCCGCGCGATTTTCGGCCTTCGGCCGCTCCTCGAGGCAATCACGGACAGCACGATGACGACCGGTGAGGTGAAGAAAGTGGTGCTCGCCTATTCGGGCGGGCTCGATACCTCGATCATCCTGAAATGGCTGCAGACGACCTATGGCTGCGAGGTCGTGACCTTCACCGCCGACCTCGGCCAGGCCGAGGAGCTCGAGCCGGCACGGCAGAAGGCGCTGCTGCTCGGCATCAAGCCGGAGAACATCTTCATCGAGGACCTGCGCGAGGAATTCGCCCGCGACTACGTGTTTCCGATGTTCCGCGCCAACACGGTCTATGAGGGCCAGTATCTGCTCGGCACCGCGATCGCCCGGCCGCTGATCGCCAAGAAGCAGATCGAGATCGCCGAGCAGGTCGGCGCCGACGCGGTTGCCCACGGCGCCACCGGCAAGGGCAACGACCAGGTCCGCTTCGAGCTCGCCTATTACGCTCTCAAGCCCGACGTCAGGGTGATCGCGCCGTGGCGCGAATGGGACCTGACATCGCGCACCAAGGCGATCGAGTTCGCCGAGCGGCATCAGATTCCGATCGCCAAGGACAAGCGCGGCGAGGCACCGTTCTCGACCGATGCCAACCTGCTGCACACCTCGTCGGAAGGCAAGGTGCTGGAGGATCCGGCGAAAGAGGTCCCCGACTACGTGTTCTCGCGCACGGTCGATCCCGAGCAGGCGCCGGACCACGCCACGACCATCACGGTCGACTTCGAACGGGGAGATGCGGTGGCCCTCGACGGCACGCCGCTCTCGCCGGCGAGGCTTCTGGCCGGGCTCAACGAATTCGGCCGGACCAATGGCATCGGCCGGCTCGATCTGGTGGAGAACCGCTTCGTCGGCATGAAGTCGCGCGGCATGTACGAGACGCCGGGCGGAACCATCCTGCTCGCCGCCCACCGCGGCATCGAGCAGATCACGCTGGACCGCGGCGCCGCCCATCTCAAGGACGAGCTGATGCCGCGCTACGCCGAGCTGATCTACAATGGCTTCTGGTTCTCCCCCGAGCGCGAGATGCTGCAGGCCGCGATCGACCGCAGCCAGGAGCTCGTCAGCGGCCGGGTGCGGCTCAAGCTGTACAAGGGCAACGTGTCGGTGATCGGCCGCGAGAGCAGGCATTCGCTCTACGATCAGGACCTCGTCACCTTCGAGGAGGGCGCCGTCGCCTACGATCATCGCGACGCCGCGGGCTTCATAAAGCTCAACGCTCTACGCCTGCGCACGCTCGCCAAGCGGCGGATCAGGGCGGAGAAGAAGGGGTAGGAGGCCCCCCGCAGCCGGCCGCCCCGCGGGGTTCCCATATAACCTTCTTAGG
>JBEKZK010000189.1:0-7653 GCA_049509935.1 Xanthobacteraceae bacterium
CCCTGGAGATCGCGCGCCGCGCCGCCGCCGGCGAAACGCCGCCCGGCTTTCAGACGCCGTCGATGGCCTTCGGCGCCGATTTCATCCTCGGCTTCGAGCGCTGCCGGCGCGAGGATCTCTGAGGTGGATCAGGCGTACATCTCGACGATTGCGGCGCTCGCCGGGACCATCATCGGTGGTCTGACCTCGTTCGCCACGGCGTGGGTCACCCAGAGCGTGCAGGCCCGCAACGCGCGCATCACCGCCGAAACCACCAAGCGCCAGGAGCTCTACGGAAGCTTCATGGACGCGCTGGCGCTGCTGTACAGCCATGCGCTGCGCGACGAGGAGGTGGACTTCACCAGGCTGGTCTCCGCCTTTGCGCTGAAGGGCCGCATCACCTTGATGTCGACGCCCGCCGTGATCGAGAGCGCGGAGCGGGCGGTGAAGTTCATCATCGATCTCCACCTGGCACCCGGGCGCAGCGCCCGGGAGATGCGCGAGATGATGGACCAGCAGAGCGCGGACGCGATCGGCGACTTCGCCCGGACATGCCGCGAGGAATTTCGCAGCCTGGGGCTGGCGTGAGAGAATGGGAGCCGGGCGATGAAGCGGCCGGTGGTCGGGGTGATCGGGAACGGGCATCTGGTCGAGGATCGATTCGCCGTGCAGCTGGTCGGGGAAAAGAACCTTCGCGCGGTCGCCGAGGTCGCCGGCGCGCTCCCGCTGATGTTCGCCGGCGCCCCGGAGCTCACCGATATCGAGGCGCTGCTCGAGGTGGTCGATGGCGTGCTGCTGACCGGCGCCCGCGCCAATGTTCATCCCGCCCGTTTCGGCGCCGCGCCGCATCCCGGGCACGAGCCCTACGACGAAGGTCGCGACGCCGTGGCGCTGGCGCTGATCGAGGCGTGCGTCGCCCGCGGCGTGCCGGTGCTCGGCCTCTGCCGCGGCGTCCAGGAGATGAACGTCGCCTTCGGCGGCTCGCTGCATCCCGAGATCCGCGAGCTGCCCGGGCGCATGAACCACCGGATGCCACGGCTGGCGACGGGCGAAATTCATCCCGATCCTGCCGTCATCTTCGCCGACCGCCACGACGTCCGCCTGGTTCCGGGCGGCGCCTTCGCGCGAATCCTCGGTTGCGACACCATCCGGGTGAACTCGCTTCACGGCCAGGGCATTCTCGAACCCGGCAAGCGGGTCGTCGTCGAGGGGGTGGCGGAGGACGGCACCATCGAGGCGATCCGGATCGCCGACGCGCCGGGCTTCGCGCTCGGCGTCCAGTGGCATGCCGAGCATGATGCGCAGAGCAACCCGGTGAATCGGGCGCTCTTCCAGGCCTTCGGCGAGGCGGTGTCTGCGCACAGGAGCGCCGCGTAGCCGCCGGGGCCTTCGCTGTCGACGAACGGCATTTGAGCCGGGCGAGCGGGCTGGCGTGATCCGCTACGCCGCCTGTCGCTCCGATCAAACGGCCGGCCACGGATGCCAGTCGGCCTCGCCGATGATGAAATATCGCGACATCCGTGTCCCATCCCAGAACCCGCCGCGCCAGGAGATCGGCCGCACATGGAAACCTGAAAAGCGTCGGGATTTGCAGGCGACGCGGCGGGCGAGGGTAGACGGGGCGCCGGTCGTCGCCCTACGCTTGCCGAGAACTGCAATCTGGCTGGCAGGCGACGCCGATTCCGGAACCTCGTCGACGCTCATCCGGACCGCGATTGCGGCAGGCACCCGGCGGGAGGACGATGATGAAGCTCGGCATTTCGCTGCCCCTGGTCGATATCCACGGCGCGCCGGAGACGGTGCGCGAGTTCGCCCAGACCGCCGAAGCCATGGGGTACCATCATCTGGCGGCTCCCGACCATGTGCTCGGCGTCAACGTGGCGAGCCGACCGGACTGGGGCGCGCGCAACACGTCGCAGGACTTCTTCCACGATCCCTTCGTCCTGTTCGGGTTCCTGAGCGCCTGCACGCAGAAGATCGAATTCTCGACCCAAGTCCTGATCCTGCCGCAGCGCCAGACCGTGCTGGTCGCCAAGCAGGCGGCGTGCCTCGACGTGCTGTCGGGCGGGCGCTTCCGCTTCGGCATCGGCGTCGGCTGGAACCCGGTCGAGTTCGTCGGCCTGAACGAGAATTTCGGCAATCGCGGCAAGCGCTCGGAAGAGCAGGTGCAGGTCATGCAGGCGCTGTGGGCCGAGCCGCACGTCACCTTCAAGGGCCAATGGCACACCATCGAGGACGCCGGCATCAACCCGCTCCCCACCCGGCGATCGATCCCGATCTGGTTCGGCGGACACGCCGACCAGACGCTGCGGCGCATCGCCAAGTGGGGCGACGGCTGGATGATGCTGTCGCATCCCATGGGCAGCGAGGCCGAGTCCGCGTTCGCCACGCTGCGCCGCTACACCGAGGAGGCCGGCCGCGATCCGAGCCGGATCGGCCTCGAGGTCTGGGTCTCCACCGGCGCTGGCGGCCCGGCGGACTGGCGCAGGGAGCTCCAGTACTGGAAATCCGTCGGCGTCACCCATGTCACGGTCAACAGCACCTTCGGCCGCGGACCGCACCAGCGGATCGCTGGGCGGACGATGGCCGACCACCTCGCCGCCATGAAGCAGTATCACGCGGCAGTCGCCGACCTGCTGTGACTGGCGCATGCAGAGCGACGACAACCTCCCGCGCATCGCCATCACCGACCCGGCGACCTTCGCCCGCGAGGCGGAGCGCTTTCACGATGTCGACGTGGTCGAGGCCCTCGACGCGGCGGACGCCGACGCCGCGGCGCGTGTGCTCGAGAACATGCCGGTCGAGCGGGCGGCCGCGATCCTCGAGCATCCCGGCCTCGACCGCGTCGCCGAGCTGATCGCAAGGCTGCCGGCCGACCATGCGGCCGGCCTGCTGCGCCCGATGTCGGCGGACCGTCGCGCCGACCTCTTCCGCCGGCTGCCCGAGCCGTTGCGATCGAGCCTGCTGGCGCGGCTGGATCCGGCGGTCCGCGCCTCGCTGCAGCAGCTGCTGAGCTATCCGCCGGAGAGCGCCGGCCGGATCATGACAACGGAGTACGTCGGCGTCCCGGCCGATTGGACCGTCGAGCAGGCGCTGCGCCACATCCGCGCGGTCGGCGGCCGCATGGAGACGATCTATGCGATCTACATCCTCGATCCGGGGACCAGCCGTCTGGCGCGGGCGATATCGCTGCGCGAGCTGATCCTCGCCGAGGCAGCGGCGCCGGTGATGAGCGTCGGACCGGCGCACCGGCTGATCGCGGTGTCGCCGACGACCGACCGCGAGGAGGTGACCCGGCTGATCTCCAAATACGATCTGATCGCGGTTCCGGTGATCGACGAGACCGGCCGGATGCTCGGCATCGTCACCGTCGACGACGTGCTGGACGCGATCGTCGAGGAGGATACCGAGGACGCGCAGAAATTCGGCGGCATGGAGGCGCTGGACGAGCCCTACATGCGGATCGGGTTCGCCACCATGATCAGGAAGCGCGCGGGCTGGCTGTCTGCGCTCTTTCTCAGCGAGATGCTCACCGCGAGCGCCATGCAGTCGTTTCAGAGCGAGCTCGAGCGCGCCGTGGTGCTGGCGCTGTTCATCCCGCTGATCATGAGCTCGGGCGGCAACTCCGGATCGCAGGCGACCTCGCTGGTGATCCGCGCGCTGGCGCTGCGCGAGCTCAAGCTCGGCGACTGGTGGCGCATCGCCTTGCGCGAGCTTCCCACCGGGGCGACGCTCGGTGCGATCCTCGGCCTGATCGGCGTGGTGCGCATCGCGGTCTGGCAGCTCGCCGGCATCTACGATTACGGACCGCATTGGCGGCTGGTCGCCTTGACCGTGGGGACCGCGCTGGTCGGCATCGTGACGTTCGGATCGCTCTCCGGATCGATGCTGCCGTTCGCGCTGAAGCGGATCGGGTTCGACCCCGCCAGCGCGTCGGCCCCGTTCGTCGCCACGCTGGTCGACGTGACCGGCCTGGTGATCTATTTCAGCGTCGCCTACGCGATCCTGAAGGGCACCCTGCTGTGATGCCGCGTCAGGCCGGTCGGGCCGCCAGCGCCGCCCCGGCACAGCGCTCCAGCCGGCGCCGCCGCCGGGCCTTGCCGGCGCGAATGACCGACAGGGTCATGCGCTCGACCGAACGCTTGAGCGACGCGCAGAAGCCGAGCAGCGTCACCGCGGCCCAGAACATCCACCACGCGAGATCGAACAGCGAGGCGGTCAGCACGATGGCGCCACGGCCCAGCAGCTTGAGGATCGCGCGCGTCTTGCCGCCCTTCGCCACCGCGAGGCTGGCGACGCGCCCGACCTCCGCCGGGGTCTCGGCGAGCCTCACCCCCTCCAGCGCCGCCTTGGTGCCGGCCTTGGCCTGGATGCGGCCGAGATCGCCGGTGAGCTTGACGATGTTTTCAGCGCCCTCCACTGCGAGCGCCCGCGCCAGACGCGCGCCGATCCGGCCGGTCTTGCCGGCCGCCTTGATGAGCGATGCGCCGACCCGTGCCGGCGCGCCGATGCCGGCGCTGGCCAGGGTGCCGGCCGTGATCGCGAGGCCGCCGATGGACAAGCCGAGCACCAGCTTGTTCGCCTCCTCGCCGCGTGCCATCCGCGAGCCCTCGCGGACGGCGTCGCGCACATCGCCGAACACCAGGAGATCGCCGAGCGCGGTCCCCGCTATCCCCGCCATGTCTTCCGGCTCCCCGAAGACGAACCCGGAGAAGAAACTCTGCACTGTGTGCCGGGTCGAGGTCGATGCCCGCACCGCCGCCTCGACCTGCTCGTTGAGCGCCGGATCGATCGCGATCCCGCGCTCGGCGGCAAGCTCGACGAAGCTGCGCGCCAGGTCGGCATCCTGCGCGGCGAGCGCCGCCTCGATCTCGCGTCTCGCGGCGTTCCCGTCGAACGACTTCAGCGCCAGATCTGCGAGCTTGGCCGGATCGTCCTGCGCGGTGAGCTCGCTTGCCGCCTGGTACCCGCGCGGAACGCAGAACCAAGCCGCAACCGCGAGGCTGGCGGCGAAAAACAGGGTGAAACCAATGCCGAGTCGAATCATGTCACAGCGACCGATTGTCCCGGTGGTCCGCGGGATGCCGGGCAGAACATAGGCATTGTCGGCGGCGGATGGAACAGGCCTGCGATCGGCGTTGCAGAAGCGGTCAAATCGCTATTGAATGAACCCGCGTGCGCGGCGCACGATCGAGCGTTGACAAGCCCCATGTCCGATTCGACCAATTCGGCATTGTCGAATGCGTCCGCCTTTCGGCGGGCGGGCGCGTCGGTCCACGGCGGCGTCATCGAAGCGCTTGCCAAATCGCCGCTCAACCCATTCGGGGTGTGCGGACACGACGCTTCCGTGGCGCCCGCGGACCTCGAGGCCGACCGAATCGACATCACGGCCGGGTTCGACGACACCCACCGGCTGTCGCGCCGCGACATCGTGGACGAAACCCGTGCGGCGATCGCCGGCGAGCGGCCGTCGAGACATCGGGGCAACGACGAGCAGGATGACATCCTCTCGGGAGCGTCGGCGCGGCTCGGCATGGGCCACCGGCCGCGACGCGAAGTCTCGAGGTTGTCGTACCTTGCCGGCGTCGCCTCGACCATGATTCGAGGAAGTTCCGGCAAGGCACTGTCTAAGCTAGCGGCCGCGTCCGTCTCGCCACCCGGGGTGCCGGTCATCGCCATCTGGCTCGGCACCGCGATCTTCGTGGCGCTGCCGCTGCTTCCCGATCTCGGCGTGCCGAAAGCCTCGGCCGTCGCCCCTCCGCAGAGCCCGCAGCCGGCGAAGCCCGATCAAGCGGGCTCGTCCGAGATCGCAATGTCGTTGCCGGAGGAACGGCCCCCGATCGGAACGGCCGTTCAATTCAGCCGCCCGAACCTGCGCTATTGCATCTACCAGGAGGTTCGCCTGGAAGCCATCGGGCCGGTCACCTACAGCACCGAGTCGGACGTCTTCTCGGCGTTGATCAAGGACTGGAATTCGCGCTGCTCACGATTTCGCCATGCGGCCGGCGACAAGGAAGCCATCGATCTGGAGGTGAAGGCCCGCCGCACCGCACTCGAGGCCGAGGGCCGGGCGCTGGTCCGCGGATGGCAGCACAAGATCGAGACGACGCTGCAGCGCGTTCCCGACCCGGCGGTGGTCGCAACGAGCACGCCGCAGCGGCTCGAGGCGAGCGACTCGCTGCCCGCGATCATCACGATGGGACGCAACCCGAAGAGCGAGCTCGGCTGGGGTTTCAATCCGCTGCTCAAGAGCCCGTCGCTCGTACTGTTGCGGTCCGACTCGGCGATGCGCGTCCAGGAACGGCTGGACGAGCTCGGCTATGCGGTCAAGCCGGCCGACGGCAATTGGGGCCCGACATCGCGCGTCGCGCTGCGACACTTCAAGGAGGCCAACGGCCTGCTCGCCAACGACGGGTTCGATATCGAGACCGCCGTGCGGCTGTTTTCGGCGTCCGCGTCGCGCGCGGTCGCGCCGACCGCGAGCTCGGCCTCCGATGCGACCGGAACGATCGAATCCGCTTATCCGCCCCCTCCCGGCGCCACTCTCAACCCGCTCAACCGAGCCGACGCCGAGCGGATCCAGCGCCGCCTTGCCGCGCTCGGGTATTTCGGCGGAAAGGTCCATGGCCTGTGGGGTGCCACCTCCCGCAGGGCGCTGCACGCGTTCAAGACTGCAAACGACCTGGCCGACGACGACGATTGGGATGCCATCACGGAGACCGTGCTCAGTGACGACCAAGCGGTCCGCATTGCGGCATTCGGCGCCGACGGCACGGCGGCAACCGGCCCGCCCCCGACCACCGGCACCGTCAGGCCCGACCCGTCGCCGCGGCCAGTGGCGAAACCCGGCAAGCGCGCGGTCGTCACTGGCGACGACGGGCCGAGGCCGCCGGCGACCGTCCCGGCACCCACCGCCCGGCCGACGCCGCGATGAGTGCTCAAAGAGCTTCGGGCGACCCTGGTCAATGCCACCGACCATGAGTCGGTGAGACCGGCGCCTCTCGCCGCCGCTACTTCTGGGCCGGACGGGGAATACCGGACGTCTGGGCCGCCCTCGGCGGCGCCACCATCTGCCCGTCCCCGTCCATCCAGGTGTTGGCCACCGGGCCTCCGACCGGAACCAGGATGCCGGGTTGCGCCCCAGGCCCGCCTCCCGGAGGCGGCAGCTCCAGGCTCGCGGTGCGTCGATCCTTGTCGAATATCGCCTCCCGTCCGCGAACCGTGCGCAGCGTCCATCCGTCGTGATCCTGGCCGGTCCTCAGCCGAATCACCGCCTTGGTCGCCTGATCGAGGAAGACGCCGATCCCGCCGCCGTCCCCGATGACGGTCCCTACCAGCGTCAGCAACGGATGATCCGGCTCGGCCGGCGGCGGCGGGGGTGGCGGGCGCGCCACGGTCACCGTGGCGACGACTGCGGGCGGCGGGGGCCGGCGGGACGGCGAGAAGATCGGACGTTCGCGGGTGACCGCCAGGGAGCGCAGCGGCACCGCCCACAGCGGATTGCCGATCGGCGCGCGTTCCCGGCCGGCTGCGCCCGCGGGCCTCGCGATCTCGGAGGAGGCCGTCGGCCTCCCGAGCTCGGGGACGGGCTCGAAGGCCCCGTGACCGATCGCGTCGCCGACCGGCCCTTCGGTGACCGGGGAGGTCGTGGCCGACCCGGACCATGGCGGCCCG
>JBEKZK010000019.1:0-16248 GCA_049509935.1 Xanthobacteraceae bacterium
CATCCTGCAACGAATCCATTCGGAAGCGGACGAGATCGAGGCGCGGTACGGTCTGCGACCGCAGATACGGATCGCCATCAATACCGGGCCGATGATCATCGGCCCGGTGGAAAGCGGCGAGAGCACCGGCATCACGGCGATTGGCGACACCGTCAACCTGGCGTCGCGATTGCAGGAATATGCCCGCCCCGGCACCGCCGTGCTCAGCGAAGCGACGTACGTCCTGGTCCAGGGGCTGGTCGATATTCGGGCCGTCATCGACCTCGACGTCAGGGGCAAGGCCGGGACGCAGCGGATCTACCACCTCGAAGGAATTCGCCGCGATGCCGCGGCGTTCGACCGGTCGTTGAGCCGGGGCCTGACCCCGCATGTCGGGCGCCAGCGAGAGCTGGAGACGCTCGAACGCGGCCTGCAGAGCGCGGCCAGCCGCCTGACCGTGATCGAGGTCGTCGGCGAGCCGGGAATCGGCAAGTCGAGGCTGGTCCACGAGTTTCGCGAGAGGACGGGCGACCGACCCGTGCTCCTGGTGTCGGGAAGCTGCAGCCCCGAACGCCAGCAGACGCCGCTGACGCCGTTCATCGACATCCTGCGCCGCGCCACGGGCATCAGGGAAGGGGAATCGGAAAGCGATATTGCCCGGAAGCTCGTGGGCAGCCTGAAATTCCAGGGACTCGCGTCCGATCGGAATGTAGGCCTGTTGCTCAATCTGCTGGGCCTCAAGCCCCCGGACGGCGCGCTGCGGGGCCTGGACGGCGTTTTGATCGGCCTGCGGACGATCGATCTGCTGGTGGAGTTGCTCAAGATCGCATGCCGGTACGTGCCGGTCGTCATTGTCATCGAGGACCTTCACTGCATCGACGCCGCTTCCGAGGAGGTGCTCCATCGTGTCATCATGTCGGACGAGGATCTGAAGGTCCTGATGGTGTTCACCCGTCGCCCGGAGCACCCGGCGCCGTGGAAGGATCATCCCGGTGTGACCACGCTGGAGCTCGCGGCCCTGTCGGCCGAGGACACCACCGCCATCCTCCGCTCACGGCTCGGCGTAACGAGCCTGCCGGCAACGCTCGCCCGCCTCATGACCGACAAGGCCGAAGGCAACCCGCTGTTCGCCGAGGAGATCGCCGGATTCCTCGTCGAGCGCGGCATGGTGTGGCCCGAGGCCGGCGGAATCGCATTCGATGCTGCCGCCGTGTCCGCGGCGTTGCCGGGGAGCATCCTGTCGGTGTTGACTGCGCGCATCGATCGGCTGCCTGCGGAGGATCGTGCCATGCTGCAGGCGGCGTCGGTCGTCGGCCGGCGGTTCGACCGCGACCTCCTGGCCGCGATCGTCGGCGCAGGTGACATCGGGCCCCGGCTTCACGCGATCGAGGCGCTCGGGCTGATCCGTTCCGATGTCCTGTCGGGCGATTTCATATTCAGGCATACGTTGCTGCAGAATGCGCTGTACGGAAGCCTCCTGCAGGGATCCCGCGCCGTCCTCCACGGGAAGATCGCCGAGGAGATCGAGCGGCGCAGCCACGGCCGCCTGCCGGAGGTCGCCGAGACCCTGGCGTTTCACTACTGCCAGACCGACCGTTCGGACAAGTCATTCGCGTATCTGGCCATGGCCGCTCACAAGAGCCTCGGAATCTATTCGCTCGCCGAAGCCGAGCGGTTCTCCGAGCAGGCTCTGGCGCTGCTCGATCGCGATCCGCAATGCGCCGACGGCGTGGCGCTGGTCGGACTGCTGGCCGACATGTCACGTCTTCTGCTGTTGTTATATCAACCAGGCCGGCTGGTCCGGCTCGTCGACCGCTACCGCTCCGCGGTCGATGCGATACGGAGCACACCGGATTCCGTGATCCTTCTCGCCAACTATGGTTTCGCCGCTTCCGAGATGTGTCGGCTCGACATCGGCCTTCCCGCCGCCAGGTACGCGCTGGAGCAGGCGCTTCGCCTCGACGACAACCGTTGCAAGGCCTATTCACGGGCCGCGCTCGTGTATGCCAACGCCATCATCGGCCAGGACAGCCCGGAGGACAGCCTGCACCAGATCGAGTTCGCCGTCGCCGAAAGCGATGAAACCGACGACACCTATCTGCAGATCTTCGTCCCCTACGTGGGCGCGGTCTACTGCACTCATCGCGGAATGATCGATCGCGGCCGCGCATTCGCCGCCGACATGCAGGAGCGCGGCCGGGCCGCGCAGGATCCGCGCGCCGCGGCGATGAGCGCCCATATTCTCGGCTGGCTCGACGCGCTCGACGGAAAGTATCACGACGCCCTTGCACGTGGCATCGAGTGCTCGCGGCTGGCCGTCACCCCGACTGACCGGGAGCTTGGCATTGCGCTGACCGGCGTGGCGCAGATCGCATGCGGCAACCACCGCGAAGGCGCCGCGCTGCTGTGGGACTACCGGCAGAGGGCCATGAAGAACGAGTTTCGCATCAGCGGCATCGATGCCACGCTCGGCGTCGCCATGGTGATGGCGGGAGACATATCCGCCGGCGTGAAGTTTCTCGAGGAGATGATCGATCGATACGATCGGGCAGGAAACGCGACCGGCCGCTGCATGTCGCGCATCCTTCTCTCGGAGATTTACATCGGGTTCCTCAGCCGACGCGAGCGGCCGCACCTGCCGACCCTGGCGTGGAATTTCGCGTTCGTCATCGGCGCGCTTCTCGCGGGGTGGAAGACGGCCGAGAAATTGCTGCTGGAGGTTCGCAACAGCCGGATGTACCCCGGCGTCAGTTTTTATCGGGCGCGCGCCGAGGCCGATCTGGGAATACTCTATCTCCTCGCCAAGCGGACCGACAAGGGCGGCGAATACCTGAGGCGAGCCCGGCGGATGGCCGAAGAGCTCAACGTCGGAATCCTGCTGCAGAAGATCGACGCGGCGCTGGCCGATCTCGCGTGAGCGCGTTGTCGCCGCCGCTCAGCGCGGCAACGGCGCCGCGCCGGCGGCCGGGGGCGGCGGCGGCAGCGCGGAGGCGGGGATGAGCGCAGGCACCCCGGGCCTGGCGGCCGGCCGGACCGGGAATGTGAGCTCCCAGCCGCCGCCCAGTGCCTTGAACAGCTGCACCAGGTTCAGCGACACGGTGGTCGTGCTCGTCGCATATTGCTGCTCGGCCTGGAGCACGGTGCGCTCCGCGTCGAGCACGGTCAAAAACTCGGCCACGCCGTCGCCGTAGCGGTCGCGCGCCAGCGCCAGGGCCTGCCGCGAATGGTCGACCTGCAGCCTCAGCCGCTCCCGGCGCTGCTGCTCGAGCCGATAGGCGACCAGCGCGTTGACGACGTCGTGCCAGGCCTGCAGCACCGTCTTGTGATAGGTGATCGCCGCCTCCTGCTGCTGCGCCTGGCGCAGCTCGAGCATGCTGGTCAGGCGGCCGCCCTGGAAGATCGGCAGCGTGATGCTCGGGCCCACCATGTACTGCAGCGAGCTGCCCTTCCACAGGTTGGTCAGCTCCAGCGAGTCGAAGCCGACCGTCCCGTTGAGCTGCACGGTCGGATAGAACGACGCCACCGCGACCCCGATATCGGCGGTTGCGGCGTGCAGTTGCGCCTCGGCCGCCCGGATGTCCGGCCGCCGGCGCGCCAGCTCGGAGGGAACGCCGAGCGGCACCCGCGGCGGAGCCCGCGGGATCGACCGCGGACGGACGAGCACCGGCCGCAGCGCGCCCGGCGGCTGATCGAGCAGCAGGCTCAGCGCGTTGATGTACTGCGTTTCCTGCTGCTCGAGCGGCGGCACCTGGGCGCGCACGCCTTCGACCTGCGCGGCGGCGTTCTCGACGTCGAGGCCGGTGACCAGTCCCTTCTGCTGGCGCTCCTGGGCAACCTGCAGGATGTCGCGGTCGACCCGCAGATTGTCGGTCGCGATCCGGATCTGCGTCTGCGCGCCGCGGAGCTGGATATAGTCGCGCGCCACCTCCGCCAGGCTGGAGACCAGGGCATCGCGGCGCTGCTCGGCGGCCTGATCGACCTGGGCGTCGGCCGCCTCGACCTGGCGGCGGACCCGGCCCCACAGGTCGAGCTCCCAGGAGGCGTCGAACCCGGTATTGTACTCGTTGATCGGGAACACCGGGACGCCGTTAGCCCCCGCCGGCCCGAGCAGGCCGCCGAGCAGGCTGATGATGCCGTTCTGGCTGTAGAGCTCGCGCTGGTACTTGGCGTCGCCGTTGATGCTGGGGAACTCGGCGGCCGCCGCGACGCCGCGCTGGAAGCGGCTCTCCGCCAGGCGGATCGTCGCGGTCTGCACGTCGAGGTTCTCGGCGGCGACGCGGCGCTCGAGGGCGATCAGGACCGGATCACGGAACGCCGCCCACCATGTCGGGTCGGTCGGCTCCGGCCACCGCATCGCGGCGGCCGGCTTGCCCTCCTCCAGCGAGGTTGCGGGCAGCTGCGGGTCCGGCGGCACGAAATCCGGGCCGACCGTGCAGCCGGAGAGGGCTATTGCCGCCGCCGCGGCGACGGCGCGTCGCCCGACCCGCCGGGGCGCCGTCATGGCGCCCCGCCCGGACGGCCGCCGGGCTTCTTCGCCGACAGCAGGAAGGTCAGCGGGACCACCATGAACGCCACCACCGCGCAGTAGAGGAAGACGTCCGCATAGGCGAGCACGCTGACCTGGGTGCGGAACATCTGAAAGACCCGGCCGACCGCGACGTCGTGGACCGCGCTGCCGACCCGGCCCATCGTCCGCAAGGTCTGCTCGGTGCCCGCGACCAATGTCTGATAGGGCTGATGGAACGGGCTCGCCCACTGTGACAGGTAGGTCTGATGGACCTGGGAGCGTTGCACCACCTGTGCGGTCGCGAGCGAGATGCCGATCGAGCCGAACACGTTGCGGAACATGGCGTAGAGCGCGGCGCCGTCGCCGTTGAGCTCGCGCGGCAGCGTCAGATAGGCGACCGTGCTGATGGGAACGAACAGGAACGCGAGGCCGGCCGACTGGAACGTCCGCATCAGGACCAGCGTCTTGAAGTCGATGTTCGGGGTGAGGAAACTGGAGAACGCGAGCGCGCAGCCGATGATGGTGAAGCCGAGGGCGATCACGTGGCGCGTCTGTACCACCCGCATCAGCCTGCCGACGATCGGTATCAGCAGGATGACGGCAACTCCGCCCGGCGACAGCACCAGTCCGGCCCAGGTCGCCGTGTAGGACAGCACCTGCTGGCTGAACTGCGGGATCAGCACGGCGCTCGCGTACAGGAGGGCGCCGGTCGCCCCGATCATCACGCAGCCGCCGGCGAAGTTGCGGTCCTTGAACACTTCCAGACGGACGATCGGCTGCCGGGCGATCAGCAGCCAGCCGATCGCGCCGAGAATGCCGAGAAACGCCAGCAGCGCCATGAGCCGGATGAAGCCGGAGCCGAACCAGTCGTCGTCCTCGCCGCGGTCCATCATCACCTGCAGGCAGCCGAGCCCGATGGTGATCAGCGCCAGGCCGATATAGTCGATGCCGCGGCTCTTCTTGTTCTTCTCCCACGGCGGATCCTCGACCAGCACCGAGACCAGGAGCACCGCGATCACGCCGACCGGGATGTTGAGAAAGAAGATCCAGCGCCAGCTCGCCTGGTCGGTGATGTAGCCGCCGAGCGTCGGCCCCAGCACCGGCGCCACCACGATGGCGACTGCCGCCACGCCGAAGGCGGCGCTGCGCTTCTCCGGCGGAAAGGTGTCGAGAATGATCGACTGCTGGTTCGGCTGCATGCCGCCGCCGAAGAAGCCCTGCGCCAGCCGGAACACGATGAGCTCGGCGAGGCTGCTCGAGGTCCCGCACAGGAACGAGCAGACCGTGAACATGGTGATGCAGATGATGAAATAGCGCTTGCGGCCGAGCAGGTCGCCGAGCCAGCCGGAGATCGTCAGCACGATGCCGTTGGCGACCAGGTAGGAGGTCAGCGCCCACGTCGCCTCGTCGCTGCTCGACGACAGGCTGCCGGCGATGTGCGGCAGCGCGACGTTGACGATCGTGGTGTCGAGCACCTCCATGAAGGCCGCGATCGTGACCGCGACCGCGATGAGCCACGGATTGTAGCGCGGCTTCCACGGCGCGGCGGCGGCGGCCGGGGCGGCTGCGGCGCTCACCTGACCGTCACCGTCGGCTCGGCCGAGATGCCGAGCGGCAGGGGAATTTTCGGATCGAGGCCGCTGTCGATGACGATCTTGACGGGGACGCGCTGCACCACCTTGACGAAGTTGCCGGTGGCGTTCTCCGGCGGGAAGGCGGTGAATTTCGAGCCGGAGCCGAGCTGGATGCTGTCGACGTGGCCGCGCAGGTCGAGCATCGGATAGGCGTCGATCGTGATCTTGACCGGCTGGCCCGGCCGCATGTAGGCGAGCTGGCTTTCCTTGAAGTTGGCGGTGATCCACACCTCCGGCGTCACGATCGAGAAGATCTGCTGGCCGGGCGTCACATAGTTGCCCTTTTCGACGTTGCGCTTGGTGACCCATCCGTCCTGCGGCGCGGTGACGACGGTCCACGACAGGTTGAGGTCGGCCTGGTCGAGCCGCGCCTGCGCCTGCTCGACCTGGCCCTGCAACTGTCCGACCTGCTCGTCGGTCTCGCCGATGCGCTGTGGCACCGGCGAATTCTGCGTCACCTGCGCGTCTGCGAGCATCACCTGCGCCTGTGCCTGCTTGAGCGCGGCCGTCGCCTGATCGACCTCCTGCTGCGTGGTCGCCTGCTTCTGCAAGCTGCGCTGCCGGTCGTAGTCGGCCTGCGCCTTGACCAGGTTGGCCTGGGCGCTCTGCAGTTGCGCCTGCGCCTGCTCGAGCTGGGCGGGGAAGTTCTTGCGCGCGATCTCGGCGCCGAGCTTCTGGCCGGCTTGCTGACGCCGTGCCGTCGTCAGCGCGCCTTCGGCCTGGGCGCGATCGATCGTGTACTGCCGCGGATCGATGTGAACGAGTGGCTGGCCCTGTTTCACGAACTGATTGTCGGTGACGTCGAGGGAGACGACAATGCCCGAGACCTGCGGCGCGATGGTCACGGCGCGGCCGTCGGTGTAGGCGTCATCGGTGCTCTCGACGTTGCGTGTCGACAGCCAGTAGTAGACGCCGCCGGCGGCGATGAGGGCGACGACGACGAGTCCGATCAGCAGGATCCATGGGCGCCGTTTCCTGCGCGCCGCGTCGGCGGCCTTGTCCTTGCTCGTCTCGGCCTTGTTGGTCTCGTCCTTGCTCGCGTCCGTGGTGGATCCGGCGCCCTCTGGAGGTCCCTGGGGGGGAGGCGGAGGATTGCTCTCTGTCCTGCCCGGGCTGTCATCGAGAGCCCGGGTGTCCTGATCGATCGGCCTCTCCGACATCGGTCTACGACGGCCATCCATTCAGCGCCGGCCTGGGCCGAGCAATCAACAGTATCTCCATACTGCTATAGGGGGCATGGCTGCAGAGTCAACGTTGTCGCCGCGCCGCCCCGGATGTCCCGGGGACGTCGCAGTTGCGACCGTCCCGACGGCATCGGCTGAGCACGAACAGGACACTGTCCTGCCGCAATCAGCGGCGCTGCGGCACCGTCGACCTGAACGGAAAACCCTCGAGGCACGCCCATGACCGCGGTCGCCGTCTCCAGCCTTGGAACGCAGCCTGCGACCAACGATTTTCTCGCCTCGGGGTCTGTCCCCGATTTGAAAATGTGGTCTGTCCCCCATTTTGCTCGTCCACGCCGCGACAGAGCATGGGTGATCTGCGCAACGCGAGGTGCCGAGCGGCGGTTTGCATGCTAGATGGGCGGCGATGACACAGATCGTGCAGATTGCGGCGGCACCTCGGCGGGCGAGCGATGCGCGGATCATCGGCCTCGTCAGCGCCGCCCACTTCGTCAGCCACTTCTACATTCTCATCCTGCCGCCGCTGTTCGCCTTCGTGCGCGCCGACTACGGGGTGAGCTACATCGAGGTCGGGCTCGCGCTCACCGTCTTCAACGTCGTCTCGGCGGTGCTGCAGACGCCGGCCGGCTTCCTCGCCGACCGCATCGGCGCCGCCACCATCCTGGTGGCCGGCCTGGTGATCGGCGGCGCCGCCTTCATGATGGCCGGCCTCGTCGACTCGTTCTGGTTCCTGGTGGCGATGTTCGCCCTCGCCGGCGTCGGCAACACGGTCTATCACCCGGCCGACTACGCACTGCTTGCCCATCACCTGTCGCCGGCGCGGATGGGGCCGGCGTTCTCGATCCACACCTCGTCCGGCATGCTCGGCTCGGCGGCGGCGCCCGTCAGCCTGCTGCTGCTGCAGGGCCAGGTCGGCTGGCGCGGCGCGTTCGTCGTCTCGGGCGCGCTCGGCCTGGTGATGGCGGCCGTTCTCGTGCTGCAGCGTGATGCGCTCGCCGAACGACAGCATGGCGGCGATCACCCGCCACCGGCGCCGCCGCCCGGCACCGCCAGGAACCTCCTGCTGTCGTTGCCGATCCTGCGCAACCTGCTGTTCTTCGTGATGCTGGCGATCTCCGGCTCGGTGCAGAACTATGCGCCGGTCGCGCTCGATGCGCTGTTCGCGACGCCGCTGTCGGTCGGCAACCTGGCGCTGTCGGCCTTCCTGCTGCTGAGCGCGATCGGGGTGCTCGCCGGCGGCTGGCTCACCACCCGCACCAACCGCCACGCCGTGGTGGCGGCGGTCGGCCTGGTGGTGACGGCGGCCGGCTCGGTGCTGATCGGCACCGTCGATCTCGGCGCCGTCATGCTCGTGCTCACCATGGCGGTGAGCGGCTTCTTCAGCGGTGTCATCATGCCGTCGCGCGACATGATCGTGCGTTCGGTGACGCCCCCGGGCTCGTTCGGAAAGGTGTTCGGCTTCGTCACCACCGGCTTCAACATCGGCGGCATCATCTCGCCGCTGCTGTTCGGCTGGCTGCTCGACGGCGGCCACCCGCAGGCGATCTTCATGCTGGTCGCCGCCGCCGCACTGGTGTCCATCCTGACGGTCGCCACTGGGAAGCGGGCCTAGCCGGGGAACGGTGCCGGCAGCGTGGCACGGCCGCTCCCGGATTCCATCCGGGCTACGGCTTGGTGCTACGGCGTCGACCGGTCGATGCAGGACGCGTCGAGGTCGATGGCGCCGCGGCGGCCGGCAAGCGTGCCGCGCGCTCCGGTGAGCTCGGCGCCGCGCGAGCAGGCGATCCCGTAGGCGGCGCCCTTGGCGTCCGCGCCGGTGCGGTTGGGCTTGCGCGGCGTGCCGTTGACGTTCGCCAGATCGGCGACCGAGCTGTCGGTGACGGCGATCCCGTTGAGGTCGTTGCCCTCGATGGCGTTGTCGGCGGCGTGGAGCTGCGAACGGCCGGCGACCCGGATGCCGTCTCCCTTGTTGCGGCTGATGGTGGCGCCGACGACGTCGGCCCGGGCGCCGCCTGCGACCATGATCCCGGTGCCGCCGTTGTCGGCGATGGTGTTCGCTGCCACGGTCTTGGCCTGCTCGAGGACGCCGATCCGCGCGGTCGCGCCCTGCACCAGGATGCCGCCGGCGGCGTTGCGCCTGACGGTGGCGTTCACGATCGTCACGGTCGCCTGCTGATCGACGCTGATCCCGATCCCCGATCCGGGCTGTCCGGCGCTGCCGTTGTCCTCCACGGTAACGCCGTCGAGCACGACGGTGCCGCCATTCATCACGGCGATCCCGTCACGGCCGCCGGCGAGCCCGATGCCGCGCACCGTGATGTTGCGCCCCGAGATGGTGAGGACCGGCTGCCGCTCGTTGGGAGCGACGATCGCGGCCTTGCCGCCGCCGTCGAGGGTCAGGTCGTGCATCTCGGCCGGCAGCACCAGGTTCTCGCGGCAGATGCCGCGGACCAGGATTTTGGCGCCCGGCTTGGCCTGGGCGAGCGCCGCCGCGAGCGTACCCTTGCCGTCGCAGTCGACCGTCGCGGCGAGCGCCGGCGGAGCGGCCGAGCAGCACAGCAGGATGGCGAGAAGTTGCGTCCAGCGCACGACGGCCTCTTCGCTCCATCCGAATGTCCCGGACCGGGACGCCGCCATAGCAGATTTTTCCGGCCCGCGCGCGCCACGACCGGCGCCAAGGGCGCCGCTCTGTAACGCCGGAAAAGAGGTTACACACACAGCCTGTCGGCCGCCATGCCCGGGCTTGTCGGGCTTGTCGCGGCCAGCCATGCCGCCTGGCTGGTTGTGAGCCGGGCTGTCGTGTTGCTGGCCCGGGGGCACGCCGTGCGTGCGGGCCGAAAGACTTGGATGCCCGAACGAGCCTGAACGAGCCCGGGCATGACGCACAGAGCGCTTCCGTTGTAAAATCCCGCGCCCTGTCACAACCTGGACACGATTTGCGGGTGAGTTCCGCCCCGCCGGATTCGGCTGCCGGCTCCGAGGAGGCTTTCCATGATCGCGACCATCCGCGCCGGCGCGCTCGCCGCGCTCGTCGTCATGCTGCCCGTGGTGGCGTTCGCCGCGTCGAAGCCGTTCCAGCGCGACGATCTCGACGACAGCGCGATCAAGCTCGAGGCGCAGATCAAGAGCGACGCCGGCACCGTGGCCAAGCCGGTCGCCGCGCTCAGGCGCGAGGCCGATGCGGCGGCGGAGAAGCGCGACTGGCGCGCCGCCATGCAGGCGCTGTCGCTGGTCGCCGCCGTGGCGCCGCGGGACTTCACGAGCTGGATCCGGCTTTCTCGCGCCATCCGGCAGGTAGGCAGCCTGACTCCGGCGAACCAGGAGAACGACCGCAACCAGCTGATCGAGCGCGCCACCACGGCGGCCTACCTGGCGTATCAGCGCACCGCCGTCCCGTCCGAGGAGGCCGAGGCGCTGGAGCTGCTCGGCCGGCTCTACGCCGAGCGAAAAATCTGGCGGCCGGCGCTCGACGCCATGCGGCTGTCGCTCGACCGGCGCGAGACCGCCGAGCTGCGCGCGACCTATGAGGAGCTGCGCGAGCAGCAGGGTTTTCGCATCCTCGACTTCTCGGTCGATTCCGACGCTGCCTCGCCGCGCGCCTGCTTCCAGTTCTCCGAGGAGCTGCTCGGCCGGCGCGCCGACTTCTCGCCGTTCGTGGCGGTCGCCGGCCAGGACAAGCCGGCGCTCAGCGCCGAGGACAAGCAGCTCTGCGTCGAGGGCCTGAAGCACGGCGAGCGCTACGCAGTCACGTTGCGCGCCGGCCTGCCCTCGAGGGTGCGCGAGAGTCTGTCCAAATCCGCCGAGTTCAGCATCTATGTGCGCGATCGAAAGCCCTTCGTCCACTTCACCGGCCGCGCCTACGTGCTGCCGCGCACCGGCCAGCGCGGCATCCCGCTGGTCAGCGTCAACACCACGACCGTGAAGGCGAGAATCTTCCGCATCGGTGACCGCAACCTGATCGACACCGTGCTGGGCAGCGATTTCCAGCGCAATCTCGATCGCTACGAGGTCGACCGGCTCGGCGACGAGCGCGGCGTCAAGGTGTGGGAGGGCACGCTCGAGGTCGAATCCACCCTCAATGCCGATATCACCACGGCGTTTCCGCTCGACCAGGCGGTCGGCACGCTGGAGCCCGGCGTCTACGTGATGGCGGCGCAGCCCGGTGGGGCGGCGGCCAACGACGACGAGGCGAGCCTGGCGACGCAATGGTTCATCGTCTCCGATCTCGGCCTCACCGCGTTCTCCGGGCCCGACGGCGTTGCCGGCTTCGTGCACTCGCTGGCGACCACCGCCGCCAAGGCAGGCGTCGAGCTGCGCCTCGTCGCCCGCAACAACGAGGTGCTGGCGACGCGCCGGACCGATGCCGACGGCGTCGCCCGCTTCGAGGCCGGGCTGGCGCGCGGCGAGGGCGGTGCTGCCCCTGCCATGCTGGTCGCCGCCGACCCCACCGGCGACTACGCGTTTCTCAGCCTGAAGACGCCGGCCTTCGACCTCTCCGATCGCGGAGTTTCGGGCCGTGCCGCGCCGGCCGGGCTCGACGCCTTCGTGTTCACCGAGCGCGGCGTCTATCGCACCGGCGAGACCGTGCAGGTCACCGCGCTGCTGCGCGACGCCAGGGGCACGGCGGCCGCCGGCGCGCTGACCCTGGTGGTCGAGCGGCCCGACGGCAACGAGTATCGCCGGGCGGTCGTCCCCGACCAGGGCGCCGGCGGACGGGCGCTGAGCATCCCCATCATCGACTCCGCCTCGACCGGCACCTGGCGGGTCCGCGCCTACACCGACCCCAAGCGTCCGGCCGTCGGCGAGGCGACCTTCCTGGTGGAGGACTATGTTCCGGACCGCATCGAGTTCGACCTCGCCTCGCCGACCGGCCGCATCGCCAAGGCGGCGCCCGCCGAGGTCACCCTCGACGGCCGCTACCTCTACGGCGCGCCGGCCTCCGGCCTGGAGATCGACGGCGAGGTGGTGATCGAGGCCGCCAAGGAGCGGCCCGGGCTCGCCGGCTATCAGTTCGGCCTCGCCGACGACGAGGTCGCGGCCGAGCGTCAGCCGCTCGAGGATCTGGGCGAGACCGACGCGGCCGGCAAGGCGAAGCTCACGGTGGCGCTCGACAAGGTGCCGGCATCGAGCCGGCCGCTCGCCGCCCAGGTCACGGTGCGGCTCAACGAGGCCGGCGGCCGCGCGGTGGAGCGGAAAATCACGCTGCCGGTCACGCCGAGCGCCGCGATGATCGGCGTCAAGCCGCTGTTCAACGGCAAGTCGCTTTCCGAGGGCGACACTGCGGGCTTCGACGTCATCCTGGCGGCGCCCGACGGCAAGCCGCAGGCCGTGAGCGGGCTGCGCTGGGAGCTGCTGCGCATCGACAGCCGCTATCAGTGGTATCGCCAGGACGGCCGCTGGGAGTACGAGCCGGTGAAGACCACCCGGCGCATCGCCGACGGCAGGCTCGACGTCGTCGCCGACCGCCCGGGCCGCATCGGCGTGCCGGTCGGCTGGGGTCGCTACCGCCTGGAGGGTTCCTCGCCCGACCGCAACGGGCCGGTGACGTCGATCGGCTTCGACGCCGGCTGGTACGCCGAGGCCACCGCCGACACCCCGGACCTGCTCGAGATCGCGCTCGACAAGCCGGAGTACCGGGCCGGCGACACCATGACGGTCGCGGTCACGGCGCGCACCGCCGGCAAGGTGTCGGTCTCGGTGATCGGCGACCGGCTGATCACCACCGCCACCGCCGACGTGCAGCCCGGCACCGCCCGGGTGCCGGTGACCGTCGGCCCCGACTGGGGTTCCGGCGCCTACGTGGTGGCGACCCTGCGCCGGCCGCTCGACACGACCGCGAGCCGCATGCCGGGCCGCGCCATCGGGGTGCAGTGGTTCGCGATCGACCGCGCGGCGCGCACCCTCGACGTCGCACTGAAGCTGCCCGACCTGATGCGGCCGAACGCGAGCTTGCGCATTCCCGTCAAGGTCGGCGGCCTCGCCGCTGGCGAGGAGGCGCGCATCGTGGTGGCGGCCGTCGACGTCGGCATCCTCAACCTCACCAACTACAAGCCGCCCAACCCGGAGGATTTCTATCTCGGCCAGCGCAAGCTCGGCACCGAGCTGCGCGACCTCTACGGCCAATTGATCGACGGCATGCAGGGCAACCGCGGCCAGATCCGCAGCGGCGGCGATGCCGGGGCCGCCGAACTCAACGGCTCGCCGCCGAGCCAGCCGCCGCTCGCGCTCTATTCCGGGCTGGTGACAATCAGTGCCGACGGCACCGCCGAGGTCGTCTTCGACATCCCGGCGTTCGCCGGCACCGCGCGGGTGATGGCGGTGGCCTGGAGCAAGGACAAGGTCGGCCACGCCGTTGGCGACGTGATCATCCGCGATTCCGTGGTGCTGACCGCGACGCTGCCGCGCTTCCTGCTGACCGGCGACCGCGGCACCGTGCGGCTCGACCTCGACAATGTCGAGGGGCCGGCTGGCGACTACCGGATCGCCGTCACCGCCGGCGCGCCGCTGTCGGTCGGGCAGGGGGCCAGCCAGACCCTGCGGCTCAATGCCAAACAGCGCGCTGGCGTGTCGGTGCCGCTCGGCGCCACCGGCGCCGGGACCGGCACGGTGGCGATCCGCATCAGCGGACCGGGCAATGTCGCGCTCGAGCGGAGCTACGTGCTCGCCGCGAGGCCGGCCACCCAGGTGCTCACGCGGCGGACGGTCAAGCCGATCGCCAAGGGCGAGAGCCTCACGGTCTCCAGCGATCTCTTGGCCGACCTGGTGCCGGGCACCGGCGGCGTGGCGCTGTCGATCGGCCCCTCGACCGCGCTCGATGTCGCCACCCTGCTCAGGGCGCTCGACCGCTATCCGTTCGGCTGCTCAGAGCAGATCGCCAGCCGGGCGCTGCCGCTGCTGTACGTCAACGAGATCGCCACCGAGGCGCATCTTGCGCTCGATGGCGCCGTCGACCAGCGCATCCGCGATGCCATCGACCGCCTGCTCGCCCGCCAGGGCGGCAACGGCGCGTTCGGCCTGTGGTCGGTGGGCGGCGACGACGTGTGGCTCGACGCCTACGTGACCGACTTCCTGACCCGAGCCCGCGAGCGCGGGTTCGCGGTGCCGGAGGCAGGCTATCGACTGGCGCTGGACCGCCTGCGCAACTACGTCGCCACCTCGCCCGAGCCGTCGAAGGAGAGCCGCAACCTCGCCTACGCGTTCTACGTGCTCGCCCGCAACGGTGCCGCCCCGATCGGCGATCTCCGCTATCTCGCCGACACCCGGATGGAGGACATCGCGACGCCGATCGCCCGGGCGCAGATCGGCGCCGCGCTCGCCATGCTGGGCGACCGCGTGCGCGCCGAGCAGGCTTTTGGCGCGGCGCTCGCTGCGCTTCCGGTGGCGCCGTCGCTGCAGCCGAGCCGCATCGACTACGGCTCCGACCTGCGCGATGCCGCCGCCGTGGTGACGCTGGCGTCCGAGGGCGGGGCGCCGCGGCCGGTGCTGACCGCCGCGGTCCAGCGGGTGGAGGCGGCGAGGGGGCTCACCTCCTATTCGTCGACCCAGGAGAACGCTTGGCTGGTGCTCGCCGCCCGGGCGCTGGCGCGCGACACCGCGATCTCGCTCGAAGTCGCAGGAGAGACCCGTAACCGGCCGCTCTATCAGAGCTTTTCGCCTGCCGCGCTGGCCACGCCGGTGAAGGTCACCAACACCGGCGAGGCCGCCCTGCAGGCCGTGGTGTCGGTGACCGGCGCGCCGCTCACCGCGGAGCCGCCGGCGGAAAAAGGATTCAAGATCGACCGCAACTACTTCTCGCTCGCCGGCGAGCCCGCCGACCCCGCCAAGGCGCGGCAGAACCAGCGCTTCGTCGTGGTGCTGAAGGTCACCGAGCCGCAGCCGCAGCTCGGTCACCTGATCGTCGCCGACTACCTGCCGGCCGGCTTCGAGATCGACAACCCGCGCCTCGTCTCCTCGGGCGAGACCGGGACGCTCGGGTGGATCGAGGACGCTGCCGAGCCTGTGCATTCCGAGTTCCGCGACGACCGCTTCGTGGCGGCCTTCGACCGCGCCGCCACCGACCGCCCGGTGTTCGCCGTCGCCTACGTGGTGCGCGCCGTCTCCCCAGGCCGCTACGTGCACCCGCAGGCCTATGTCGAGGACATGTACCGCCCCGACCGCTTCGGCCGCACCGCCACCGGCATCGTCGAGGTGACCGCCGCGAAATGAACGAGTCGGGCACGAGCGCGCCGCAGCGCCACCCTCCCCTGGAGGGCCTGGAGGGGGAGGTGAAGCGCGCGCGCTTCGCCGCCGAACCACCAGATACGGCCGCGCAACGGCGGCGGCTCAGACGGTGGTTCAACATCCTGCTCTCAGCAACGGCCGCCATCCTGCTCTGTCTGCTGGCCATTTCGGCCGCCTGGGTGGTCTCCCTCGGCCCGGCGCCGCTGGGCGAGGGCCTCGACAGCTCCACCCTGGTTGTCGACCGCGACAGCCGGCTGCTGCGCGTCTATGCCACCGCCGAGGGCCGTTGGCGGATGCCGGCGAGCCTCGACACCGTCGACCCGCGCTTCGTCGAGGCGCTGATCGCCTTCGAGGACAAGCGCTTCCGCCGGCACCACGGGGTCGATGTGCTGGCGCTGCTGCGCGCGGCCCTGCAGCTCGCCGTCAACGGCCGCGTCGTCTCCGGTGGCTCGACCATCACGATGCAGGTGGCCAGGCTGCTGGAGCATTTTCCGCCGAAGTCGACGCCGGTTCGGCGTCGAAAATGCGACAGGGATACCGAATCGAGAGCGCAGTCCGTTCCCGATTCCTCGAGCTCATCGGATTGCGCTCTCGAGCCGCGCCGTGAGCGCTCGCTGCTGGTCAAGCTGCGCGAGATCGTGCGCGCGGTGGCGCTGGAGCGCACGCTCACCAAGGACGAGATTCTCAACCTCTATCTCGGGCTGGCGCCCTACGGCGGCAACCT
>JBEKZK010000190.1:0-7629 GCA_049509935.1 Xanthobacteraceae bacterium
TAAAACTCCCGATAGCCGATCAAGTCCTGAGCGTTGGTTTGCGGGAATTCCTGTTTTGGATCGTAGAAGCCACGCTCCGCCATCCTGGCCGCGAGCTTGGGTCCGATCGGGTGCCGGTGGGTATCGACGATTGCCCGGTATCCCGTTCCGTTCGGCGTTGTCATGGTGGCCTCGTTTTCTGTCGGCTAGTGGTCGCTGGAATGCGGCAAGCCAACCGGACGGACCTAGGACAATCGAACGTAATGAAACAGGGTCGGAATCTACTCAGACCTTCGTTTTGGCGCCGAGCCAACACTGGTGTCACGCTCCGCCAACGTGAGCTAGTTCAACAATCCGGCGTGGGTCACCGCCTGGCGGACCGCGAGCCGGGTCGGCTCGGCGACCGGCGTCATCGGCAGCCGCAGCGTCTCCTGGCATTTGCCGAGCAGCGACAGCGCGTACTTGACGGGTGCCGGGTTGGGCTCGAGGAAGAGCGCGGTGTGCAACGGCATGAGCCGGTCCTGCAGAGTCGAGCGCCGACGTGTAGTCACGGCGCAGGCAGGCATCCTGGAATTCGGCGCACAGCCGCGGCGCGACGTTGGACGTCACCGAGATGCAGCCGTGGCCGCCATGGGCCATGAAGCCCAGGGCCGACGCGTCCTCGCCGGAAAGCTGAGCGAAGCCGGGACCCATTGCCTGGCGCTGCTGCGACACGCGCGCGACCAACGCGGTCGCGTCCTTGACGCCGGCGATGTTCGCCAGCTCGAAGAGCCGCTTCATGGTCTCAACCGACATGTCCACCACGGAGCGTCCCGGGATGTTGTAGATGATGATGGGGACCGCAATGGCGTCATTGACGGCCTTGAAATGCCGATAGAGGCCCTCCTGGGTCGGCTTGTTGTAGTAGGGCGTGACCACCAGCACCGCGTCGGCACCGGCCTTTTCCGCCTCGATCGAGAACGCGACGGCCTCCGCCGTCGAATTGGATCCGGTGCCGGCGATCACCGGGACCCGGCCAGCGGCCTGATCGACGCACCACTCCACCACCAGACGGTGCTCGTCATGGCTCAGCGTCGGGCTTTCGCCGGTGGTGCCGGAGGGAACCAGACCGTCGGTTCCTTCCGCGATCTGCCAGTCGACCAGCTCGCGAAACGCCCTTTCGTCGAGCGATCCGTCGCGAAATGGCGTCACCAGGGCGGTGAACGACCCTGTAAAGTGCGCCTTGATGAGGAATTGGGGCGCACTGGAAGCCGAGGCCCCTAGTGGTTCCGGCTCCGGCATGGAAGTCTCCTTGGTTTGCGACGCGCGACGCACGTCAATGAATGGCGGATTGCAGGTCAGCCGCTCGCCGCGATGGCGAGCAGATTGCCCACCAGCGCAAGAGACAGCGCTGCCGCCAGCACCAGACCGATGTCGAAATACACCTCGGCGGACGTCGGGTGCGGCGCCCGAGCATCGTCACCGGCGCCGACCTTCGAGTCCCGCTCCCACCGGGCATTCTCTGGCTGGAGATGACGCATGGCTCGACTCCGTGAGGCTTTGGCTTGGGCGGGCGAATATGGGGGTGCCGGCCATAAACGATCGAGAGGGAACGCAGTCCTCCGCCGTAAACGCGACATAAACGGAATGAAGGGCGATTGCCTTCACCTCGGCGTGTCTTGCCCCAGGGCGGCTCCGAAGGGATCCGACCGCGCCTCGAGCGCGTGCAGCCGGTGCCGGAGCTTGTCGACCTCGTCCGGGCTCAGCCGTTCGGCGCAACCTTCTGCGACGCGGCGGCCGCGCGCGATCAGCTGCCCGATGATGCCGGGGTCGCCGCATGTGGACGCGATGTCGTCGAGCGCCCGCAGCAGCCGCAGGCTGACCGCCACGTCCGAGCTCGCGTAGTGGCGGATCTGCTCGAACGCGGTATCGAGAAGGCCGCCGATCTCGATCCTCGGCACGATCACCCTGACGACATGCGGCGGATCGCACAGCAGCGAGTCCGGGGCCTTGCGGCTCACGAAGCGAATCAGGATTCGTCCGAGCTGGTCGAGGCAGGTGATGGCGGTGCTCGGGTCGTTGACCGCGGGCGAGATCGCCTTGAGCGCGATGTCGACGATCTGGATGATCCCGAACTCCACGTCCTGCTGCAGCGTGCGCGTCGGCCCGATGTCGAATGCCGAGCGCAGCTCGCCGGCACGCCCGGGGTCGAGCCGGTCCGCCGGCGAGACCCGGAGCAGCGGCACGCCGGCCGGCACGAAATGGCCGACCCGGCGGAGCATGCGCACCCGCAGCTTGAAGGTCTTGGCGAGCGCGAGCAGCCGCCGGGTATCGGCAAAGCGGATGTAGCCGGAGGTCACGCTGGCAACCGCAGCCTCGCGCCTGCTGTCGTCGAACGGCACGCCTTCCGACGCGTAGATGTACTGCTGAGGGTGCGGCATGATGTCGTCGATCACATCCTCGGTCTCGCGCGCGATCCGGTCGACGATGTGATTGACGCTGATCGCCTGGGAGATGTGCTGGATGAAGAAGATCAGCCAGGCGACGCAGATCAGCGCCAGCAGCATGGCGCCGGTGACGGTGGCAACCGGCGCGAAGGGCTGCGGCAGCGAGCGCGCCGCCGGGAGTGCGGCCACGCAGTAGGCGAAGGTGCCGAGGAAGATGCCGAGCGTCCACTGGGTCACGCGGTCCCTGACGAAGCTGACGAGGATGCGCGGCGAGAACTGCATCGAGGCGAGCGTCAGCGTCATCAGCAGGATGGCGAAGACGATCGACACCACCGTCATGATCGACCCGGCGATCGCGGCGAGCACGATCTGGGCGACCTGAGGGTCGGCATGGGAGGGAAACAGGATCGCCGGGACCCAGGCGCTGAGCGCCGGGACGGTCTCCTCGAGGGAGGACAGCACGGCGCCGAGGACGCCGAGCGCGATCGAGATCAGCAGCGGCCGCACCAGGAATCCGCCGCGCAGCGCGTACATGGCGGAGCGGAGCAGGGGAAGCAGTCGGCTGATCACGACGCGCGCTCTCCGGTTCGGGCAGGCAGGATCTGCGTTCAGAAGCCGAGTCCGGCCTGCATCGCGAGATGCTCGGCCACCGGGCCGAGGACGATGGCCGGGAAGAAAGTGAGGCCGCCCACGATCACGATGACGGCGAACAGGAAGGCGACGAACAGTCCGCCGCCGGTCGGCAAGGTCCCGACCGAGGCGGGGACGGCCCGCTTGGCCGCCAGATTGCCGGCGATGGCCAGCACCGGGACGATGACGAAGAACCGGCCGACGAACATCGCCAGCGAGAGCGTCAGATTGTAGAATGCCGTGTTGGCGTTGAGCCCGGCGAATGCGCTGCCGTTGGTGGCCGCCGCCGACGCATAGGCGTAGAGGATTTCCGAGAAGCCGTGGGGACCGGCGTTGGCAATCCCGGCGAGCCCGGGCGCGATCACGACGGCGACCGCGGTGAGGCCGAGGATGGCCGCCGGCACGCAGAGCAGCGCCAGGACGGTCATCTTGACCTCGGTGGCCTCGATCTTCTTGCCGACATCTTCCGGCGTTCGCCCGATCATCAGGCCGGCCACGAACACCGCCACGATGGAGAACAACAGGATGCCGTAGAGCCCCGACCCGACGCCGCCGACGATCACCTCGTCCAGCATCATGTTCGCCATCAGCACCGCGCCGCCGAGCGGCATGAAGCTGTCGTGCATGGCATTGACCGCCCCGCTCGAGGAATCGGTGGTCACGGTGGCGAACAGCGACGAGCCGGCGATGCCGAAGCGTACCTCCTTGCCCTCCATGTTGCCGCCCGCCTGCACCACGTCTTGCGTCTGGTCGATGCCGAGTGCGGTGAGGGACGGATGGGGCTGCGCCTCCGCCGCGTATATCATGATGACGCCGGCCGCGAACAGGACCGCCATGGTCGCGAGCAACGCCCAGCCCTGACGCTCGTCCCGCACCATCCGGCCGAACGTGTTGGTCAGCGCGACGCCGATGACGAAGATCAGGATCATCTCGAGCAGATTGGTGAGCGGCGTCGGGTTCTCGAACGGATGTGCCGAATTGGCATTGAAGAACCCTCCGCCGTCCGAGCTCAGCATCTTGATGGCGATCTGCGACGCGGCCGGTCCGCGGGCAATGATCTGCCTCGCCCCCTCGAGGGTCGTCACCTCGGCGCTGGCGGCCAGCGTCTGCGGCACCCCCTGCCACACCAGGAACAGCGTGCTCACGACGGTGATCGGCAGCAGCACATAGAGGACCGCCCGGGTGAGATCCACCCAGAAATTGCCGATCGTCCCGCTGGGGGCATCATCTGCAGACGGCAGGAGACGGAGGCACAGCCGGGCATAGGCCGCGGCGAGCGTGAAGGCGACGATGATGAGTGCCAGCATTGCGATGTCGGTCACGGCTTTCGATCCGTAGAGTGGCGGACGCATCTTCCCACCTTGCGGTCCGGGTCAAGGCGTCGGAAATGCGTTCTGCAACGCCAGATTCAAGGCGAGCACGCTCACCCGCGGCTCGCCGAACAGCCAGAGGTCGCGCCCGGTCACGTGGCGCTCGACCACGGCCAGCACGTCCGCCACCGCAACGCCGCGGCTGCGCGCCACGCGGACGGCCTGCAGGGCGGCGTTGTCCGGCGTGATGTCCGGATCCAGTCCCGAGGCCGAGCTCGTCAGCATGTCGGCCGGAAGGGGCTTTCCGGCGAGCTCGGGCTGCGCCTCCTCCAGAGCCTTGCGATCGGCCTGCAGCCTGAGCTCGATCTTGGTGCGCCGCAGGAACGCCGCCTTGGCCTTGCCGCGGCCCTCGGCCAGCGCCTCGGCGAGATTGGCGAACCACACGGTCACGACGAGAATGACGGTGACCACGGCGTTGTAGGTAGCGGTCGCGCCCGATGGTCCGAACAGGTCGGGCTCGATCGTCAGCGCCGCCGTCACCAGGGCGCCGAGCCAGACGACGAACATCACCGGATTGCGCACCTGGGTCCTGGGGTCGAATTTCTTCAACGAATCGACCAACGCCCGGCGCAGCAGATCCGCCCCCAGTGCGCCGCGGTCGCGTGCCCGCCGCGACGGCCGCGCTTGCCCGATCGCGGTCTCTCCAATCGTCGGGGCACGCTCCGGCGCTGGCCGACATCCGATACGAGGCGGCTCACGGCTTCCCGGTTCGTGGCAGCAGCCAGCCCATCATCATCCTATACGGGTCGTGGCGGCTGCGCGGAAGCACGTGGCGCTGCAGCGCCTTTGCGGCAAACTCCGCGGTCTGCTCTTCCGTCTGCCGTTTGTCGCGAGGAAGCGCCATCCACTCCCGAATGACCGTCTTGCGAATGTCGTGCTTGCTCATGGCAGCTCTCTCGACCGTCGGCCCCCGGGTGACAAGTGGCGTTGTAGCGCGTCAAAGATCGATCTGGAATCGCCTGCGTCCGCGTAAAGGCCGCATAAAATCACCAGGCGATGGGACGCTGGACTCTCCGTCGTAATGCCGACCTTGAAGGAATGAGGCGCGTGTCACGGGCACAGCCGGACTCCCTCTCCCCACGCAAAGTCGGATGTTTCCGACTTTGCGCGGTTTATGACTGCCCGAACCCGGGAACACCCGGGTTCGGGTGGGGAGAGAGGGAGGACGCCGTGCTCGTTGCTCGAATGCGCTATCACAGGCCGAGATCGCTCAGCGACGGGTGATCGTCGGGACGGCGGCCGAGCGGCCAGTGGAACTTGCGCTCGGCCTGCGGGATCGGAAGATCGTTGATGCTGGCGATGCGCAGCCGCATCAGGCCATGCTCGTCGAACTCCCAGTTCTCGTTGCCGTAGGCGCGGAACCAGTAGCCGCCGTCGTCGTGCCATTCGTAGGCGAAGCGCACCGCGATGCGATTGTCGCGAAAGGTCCACACCTGCTTGATCAGGCGGTAGTCGAGCTCTCTGGTCCACTTGCGCGTCAGGAATGCCTCGATGGCGTCGCGGCCCTGCAGGAACTCGGCGCGGTTCCGCCAGCGGCTGTCGGTGGTGTAGGCGAGGGCGACGCGAGCCGGATCGCGGGTATTCCAGGCGTCCTCGGCGAGGCGCGCCTTCTGCGCGGCGGTCTCGGCGGTAAACGGCGGAAGCGGCGGGCGGGTCATCGGATTGTCCTCGATCGTTGGGTCATGCGAGACTGCCGTCCGGCAGGCCTCGGGCGCAGCCGGCGGACCACGTCGCGAGCGCCACAATACCGCAAGCTGCCGACCAAATCCTTGTCGGCGTGGTGACACCGGGGAGACATGTCGCGATGATCACGGTCGAATACGTGTGCACGATGGCGGCCTATAATTCGGAGATGAACCGGCGCGCCTACGCCGGCGCCGCGCGCCTGACCGACGCCCAGCGGCGCGAGGATCGCGGCCTGTTCTGGAAATCCCTGCACGGGACGCTAAACCATCTGTTGTGGGCCGACCGCCAGTGGATGTCGCGGTTGGATGCCTGGCCGGCGCCAATCTGACGCATCCCCGGAGCATGACGCGCACGTGATTCCGCGTGATCGGTAGATACGCTACATTGCGTCAGGCCGGATGCCTGTCCCACGCGAGACGTGCGAGACGAATTGCGGGCTTTCGCCGCGGCGGGAATGGTGATGACGGCGTCCGGCGCATCGACACGAACGGGAGAGGAGAATGTCTGCTTGGTCATGGCCGGCGACCCAGGGTGACGCCGTTCTCGGTCACCAGCCGCCGGCATCGCGTGGCCTGAAACGTCACTGGCCGACATCGGCCGCGCATCCTCGCCAAGGTGGCACCAAGACCGAGCAGCCGGCCACGGCCGAGTTCCGATCGGAGCCGCCGCCGCGATCGCAGTACCCTGCCGAGGACGAGGACCGGATCATCGCCGGGCAATCGAGTCCCGGCACCTGATCGGCTCTTTATTTCCCCTTTATCTCCTCCGGCACGCTTCCATCTGGATTTTATATGCGGCGACCCACAGGTTCAGCCGCAGCAGAGATGCGCGACATCCCGCCATCGCGCGGGGGCATGCTCGCAACGGGCGTCGGTGTCCGTCCTCGCGCTGCGGCGGCGAACCGCGCACCTCGGAAAGCCAGGACCAGGAGTGACAACGATGGCCTTCATCGCTTCGGTCGCCGACCAAATGGCGTCGCGGCTGGATGGAACCGCGACGAAGGGTTTCGTGCGACGGCTGCTCGACGTCTTCGCCGAGGCGCAGATGCGCCGGGCCGAGCGCGAGATCCGCCGGTTCGACCATCTCGACAGCGTCTCGTGGACGAGCGACGCCAGTGCAAATCCGAGCAACGGCAACTTCGGATGCCCTGGTTGCCGTAATCCTATGGATTGAGCTGCCGATTTTACGTCGCGGATACTGGGGCGCCCACGGTTGTCGTGCTACTCGGCTGGCGTCGGTCGATCCCATGATCAACGTCGAGAAACACTCCCATGAGCATGTTGTTTCGGTTGGTGATTGCGGTCAGCGTCCTGGGCGTCGCGACCGCCGGCGCGGCCACCGGTAAGCGAAAGCTCGTCGACAAGGCAGTCGCGCCGCGAGTCGCGGGCATCGCCTATGGCTTCCAGGCAGAGCCGCAAAAGATCCCTCCGCTTCGCTACTATGGAGGCCCGAAGTCGGCGATGTGGCGTGCTCCGCCGCAATAGAGCACAGGCCATCCAGTGCGCGTGTTGTCGCCACAGGCATGAACACGATCGATG
>JBEKZK010000191.1:0-7617 GCA_049509935.1 Xanthobacteraceae bacterium
CGGACTCTGGCACCAAGCGGGCCGGCCCGGCGCCGGGCGGTCTCGGGCAAATCAATGATTTTGACTCGATCTGCCCACCGGGCCGAGGCAATCGCCCGCTGCGACTGGCCAGCTCGACGAAGCCCTCGCAATGCGGGGAGGGCGCCCATCGACCTAATGCCCGCCCGCCTCATCGATATCGCTGCGCTTGAGCAGATAATCCAGCCCGCCCACCCGGTACCACCGGTACCCGTACGGCTCCAGCAGCAGGCAATGCTTCCCGTCCTCCTGGGCGTGGCTGTGATTCTCGCTCAGCAAATTCACCAGGATCTTCTCCGACCCGTCGTCCAGCCCGACAGCAAAGCTCACCTCGCACGGCGTGCCGTCGAGATTGTGCACGAATAGCACCGAGTTGTTGCGCCAGTCGAAGCGGATCGCCAGGATCGCCGGATTGCGCGTGGCGATGACGGCAAAATCCCCCCAGCCGATCTCCGGCATTTCCTTGCGCATGCGGATCATGCGCTCCATCCAGTTGAGCATCGAGCTCGGATCGCGGCGCTGCACCGCCGCATTGACGTGGTGGAAGCCGTAGGGGCCGCCCTCGATGACCGGGACGACCGGCTTGTCGCACTTGGTGAAGCCGCCATGCGGCTCGTCGGACCACTGCATCGGCGTCCGTGCCGCGGTCCGCTCGGGCAGGTCGAGATTGTCCCCCATGCCGATCTCGTCGCCATAGCGGATGACCGGGGTGCCCGGCAGCGACAGCATGAGGCTGTAGGCAAGCTCGATGCGCCGCCGGTCGCCCCCGAGCATCGGCGCCAGCCGCCGCCGGATGCCGCGATCGTAGAGCTGCATGTCCTTCGTCGGTCCGAACGCCGCGAACACGGCCTGCCGCTGCTCCCCCGTCAGCCGGCCGAGGTCGAGCTCGTCGTGATTGCGCAGAAAGGTGCCCCATTGCGCGGTGGCCGGGCGCGGCTTGGTTGCCTTCAGCGCCGCGGCCAGCGGCCGGCTGTCGGCAGAGGCCAGCGCATAGAACAGGTTCTGGTTGACCTGGAAATTGAACATCATCTGCGCGCGCTCGCCGGCCTTGCCGAAATACTCCATGTCGGTGTCCGGCAGCACGTTGGCCTCGGCGAGGATGATTGAATCGCCCTGCCGCCACTGCAGGAACTCGCGCAGCATGCGGAGCATGTCGTACTGCTCGACCGGCTTCTTGACCTTCGGCCCCTTGGTCGAGATCACGAACGGCACCGCATCCATGCGGAAGCCCGACACCCCGAGCTGGATCCAGAACCCCATGATCTTCAGGATCTCGGCCTGCACGTGCGGGTTCGAGGTGTTGAGGTCGGGCTGGAAGTCGTAGAAGCGGTGAAAATACCAGGCCTTCGCCTCGCGATCGTGCGTCCACGTCGATGTCTGTACGCCGGGAAACACCATGCCGGTGTCGGCGTTCGCCGGCTTCCGGTCGGACCACACGTACCAGTCGCGATAGGGTGAGCTCTCGTCGCGGCGCGCCGCCTGGAACCAGGGATGCGCATCGGACGTGTGGTTGACCACGAGATCGATGATGACCCGGATGCCGCGCTGCTTGGCGCTGTGGGTGAACTCGACGAAATCGCCGAGCGAGCCGTAGGCCGGATTGACCCCGTAATAGTCGGAGATGTCGTAGCCGTCATCCTTGCCCGGCGAGGGCTGGAACGGCATCAGCCAGATCGCCGTGACGCCGAGCCCCTGCAGGTAGTCGAGCCGCCGCATCAGGCCGGAAAAATCACCGATGCCGTCGCGGTTGGCATCCATGAACGTGCCGACCGACAGGCAGTAGACGACTGCGTTCTTGTACCAAAGGTCGTTGATCATGGGTCCCCCAGACGCGACTTGACTGCAGTCAAACGGCGAAAGGCGGGTTGGTTCCCTCGCACGGGTCGAGCCGCATGCCCGGCGATCGAGCCATGGCAACAGAAGACCAGACAGACCGTCGGGTCGCGCGGGGCGGGGATGGTGACCGACGCGGAGGGCAGGTGGGGTGACGCGCTCCGCGGTAGAGCTGGGCTTGACGCGCCGTGCCGCAGGGGCAAAAGTCCGACGTGCGACGCGGTCTGTAATAAGCGGCGAGGTGTTGACGTTCATCGGCGACGCCATGCTCGCCATGTTGCCAATCGGGGGCGACACGGCATCGTCATGCAGTAGCGGCCTTGCGGCACCGCGGACGGCACGGGGGGCCATAGCTGTCGGGCTTTTGCTCAACGCACTGTTCGCTTCCGCCTTCGTGGCATCACCGGGAGATGGTTCGTGCGCAGCAATTCAGCAATTCTCTTGGTTGCGTGTGGCATCGCGTTCGCCGCGCCCACGGCCAGCGCCGAATCAGGCAATCCTGGCGAGCGATCGAACGTTACACCCACGCAACTGATGGGCATCTGGAAGGGCATGCAGTGCGAGAGCGCTCAAGGGTCCACAGTCTCGCGACGGCGGCAATTCGTCGTGACGGAGACCGCCTGGAAGATCATCGTGCAGGTGTTCGGCGATACGGCGTGCAGCCCAGAGACGTTACTGTTTACCGTCGATTTCGGCGGCGACTATGAGCTGGGCGCTAATTCGACCGCGGTACCCGGCGCGCAGGAGACGCGCTTCAGCTTTACCCACAAGCTGGTCACGCCGACCGCGGCCGGCGTCGATTTCCTGAGGCCCCGCTGCGACCAATATGCGTGGCTGCCGGGTACGGTGCAGGACATCGCCAAGAACGGCTGCGGCAAGCTGTTTGTGTCGATCGAGGCGTGCCCGGCCGAATACGACCTGACCGCGATAGCCGATGGCACGCTGCGGCTCGGCGATCGCAGCCATCCGCTCTGCACGCCGGATGCCAGGCCGACCACGCTTCAGGCGCTTGGCTTTGCCAGGGAATAGCGGCGCCACGTAAGGCTCGGCGGTCGACGTCCAGAAGGTCGCGACCGAGACCGCCGAGGGCGATCAAGAACGGCGTCGGCAACGCCTTCAAGAAGGTTGCGTGGGCGGCCGCAGAGGGCGCACTCGCTTGCGCGGTTGCGTCGCGTTCGATAGCGCGGACGTCGTGGTGCGAACGGAGTTTGAGGAGTGCTGGCCGTGTGGTAATCTCGGAGCGTGAAGGGCGGCGCGCGGAGGGCTTGGCAATGGTCAAGAAGGCGCGGAAGCCGAAGGGGGATCGACGCGAGTTCAGCGACGACCCGCTCGGACACGGATGGAAGTCATGAAGGCAGTTGACGCTATTCGTCGAAAGCTGCGCGGCCTTGGCGCTGTAGTCAAAGACGATGCTGCAACGGAGCACGAACGGGCGAATGCAAAAGCGCTCAAAGGAGTCCTCGAAAGGAAGCTCGAACAGGAGGGGGTTCCGGCCGGAGATTGGACCGACGTCGCGTTTCGGTTCGGACGGACGCTACGAGAAATAAAGACTGTAGCCTCGCCTCCAACTCCAATCAGTGGCACGTCTCAGATTGCATTCAGACTTGGCCGTGTTCTCCGCCAAGGCCTCAAGAAGTGGTGATGGTCGTTTTGATCGCGTTCGAGCAGCTCCCTTTCACCACCATGTGTTGCACCGTGGCTCCGGTATTCCGACCTTCACCCCGCTCCGCCACGCCTGCGCATCGGGCCTCGAAGGCATCGTCTCGAAGCGGCGTGACCGGCCCGGCCGGTCGGGGCGTTCGCTAAAACCCGAATACGCCGGCCGCAACGCGCATAATGGAATGGCAGGCGCATGCCCGGCGACGGCGCGCGCACATTCGGCGAACTGATCGACCGACCCGATCACCTGGAGATCGTTTGTCCAAAGTGCGCGCGGTTAGGGGCTGCTGTACCTTCGGTAGCGCGTGGCGGCCGCCGTCGCTCGTGGAACCACACGCGGTATTCCGTCATCTTCGCGCGCTGCGCCCGCGGTGCATGCCGCGTGCACGTCGAGGCCTCGTCGCTCTTGTCCGGTGCACCCCACCGCAGCTCGACGCAGTCGTTCACATTGTATGCCATCTCGAGATCCGCGGCACGATCGATCACATCGTTGAGCGCGAGCGTCCACGCGGAGCCGTCGCTGCGCGTATAGGAAACCTTCCTCGCCGAAAGCCCCGATGCGAGCACGCTCTCCAGTTCGGCGCTCACGTCCGCGAGGCTCTTGTTCTTCGGCATCGCGTAGCGCTCGGGCCGCCGCGCGACGCGCTCCGGGAACCCGCGCACCACATCCAGCGCGATCAACAGCCGCAAATCGCGCGCCGGCGTGGCGAAATCTTCCCACGCGCCGTTGGTCTCGAAGATGGACGCACCGTCCGGCATGTCCGCGTCGCGGTGCCCGCTGTTCTGGAACTTCCGCCCGTTTTCGACGGACGTCACGCGCGCCTTCACCTGCTCTTCAAGCGACGTGATCGCCTCCGTCATCGCGCGCACGGGATCGAGTGGCGCCGGCGATATCACGTCATCCATTCGATCGTAGAAGTCTTCGATCCCGAGCCTCGATTGATCGAGCGAAAAATCGGCGTACTGCGGATTTTTCGCAATTTCATCGTTGGTGAGCCGTCGCAACACGCCGTTCTTCCCCAGCACAACCGGCCGGAAGCGCTTGAATCCCGGGCCCCCGAGAGCGGGGTCCTGCGCGAACAGGAAATTGCCGCGCCAAAAGCGCTTCCGCGCGACCGTGCCGTCAGGCTGTCCGTCGACTGCGAGAATGACGCCCGCCGCGCGGTCCGACTGCGGCAGGCGCCGCACGATCATCAATATGTGCCCATAGGGATCGGCGAACACGGTTCCCGGCCGCAGCGTCTCCTGCTTGAGCGGCACGGGATAATAATCAGTGTTGTTGTCGCTCAGCGCCGTCCGTGCGGAACCGGAGTGGACGCTGTCGGAGACAATTCCAATGAAATCGCCGAACGACGCCGCCAAGCCGAGCCGCTTTGGCGCAGGCGGGGGCGCTGTCGCTGGCACCGGTGCGCTCGGCATCCCGAACGCACCCGGCCCAGTTGCTGGTACGGACGTCGGGGGCGGCGGGGGCGTCGGGGGCGGAGGGCGAGCCTCCTCGGCATTTTGAATGCTGAACCACTGCGGGCAATGCGGCGGCTTCCCTCCGCCACCGCGCGAGCACTTCGAGAACCCGAATGGCAGCCCCATCTTGAACGCGAAGTATGCACGCAGGAAGTACGGAAGGTCGGCGCAGTCGGGGCGAAGGACGATTTTCATCTCGTCTTCCCCAAGACCCAAATGATTGAACAGGAAATTGCGGGACGGGTCGCGCAGAACCACGTGCAGCGCCGGCCACGACGGCTCTGCATCCAGAGGGTCGTCGAAGAGCTTCTCGATCCAAGCGGAGAACAGATTTTCCGTTGCCCGATTCCAGGTATTGCGCAAGGGCCAGGTGCTCCCGATCACCGAGCCGGGCCGTGGCGGCGCATCGGGGCGCACTTTGATTTCGCGCGTGACCGTGCTGCACTCGACTGGCGCTTGGTCGCGCACGAGCGTCGCACGCCAGCTCCCCGCAGCCGGCGACTTGATCTCGGCGAACCAGAAATATGGCGGTCCACCGTGGCGCTCTCGTGATCGAGCGGCAATGCTTCCATCGGGTGCGGTCAGCCGAATCTCGCCCTCGAGGGGTTTCTCCGCGGCGAATACGACGCGAAACGGAGCACCCTTCCACGGTGCGATTGGGGAGGCCAAGAATTCCAACTCGGCCGCATCTTCGCAGGCGCCGGGTGAACCTTCGGCCAGCGCGTCCATTCCCGAGCAAAGGACGAAGAAAAACGCGCCGGCAATCAGCGACACGGCTGAGCTAGGAGACACGACAAACTGGCGTCCTGGAAACAATTGCACCCCCTTGCCCCTGCGCGCCTGCCCCCACGCGACTACACGACTATCGCACAAACTATGGCTGAAATCATGGCAAAAATCGATTTGCGTGACCCGGATGCCGATCCAACCGCCAAGTCGCAGCGCACAGGGTTTGGCTCACCTCAACTGCAGCAGCACGAACCATTTCTTGTCATTGAGGGAGCATTTCTTGACGAGGCCCGGCGCAAGCGGCGGGTGGCCCGCGGGCTCTGGCAGGCTCCAGTGGCCGGAGCCGCCGCAATGACCCTTTTGCGAAGCCGAAAATGTCAGGTTTCGGCGCAGGTTCATCTTCCTGGCGGTGACGGCCTGATTGACGTTGCCGCCAATGGTGTAAACCTTGCGCGCCGCCTTATCGACATGCGCGACGACCTCGCAATGGGTGCGACGGACCGAGCGCGCCTGGACGCTGCCGTCGAGCTCTGCCCGGATGCGCTCGCGCACCGCCTCGTCGGTGGCGTCGGCGAGCAGGGTCTCGCGCTGTTGGCAGATCAAATCACCCGCGCGAGGTCTGGTTGTGAGCGGACACGCGCGATAGATTCCGTCTCCGGCGTCCTTTTTCGGCTCGGCCGCGCTCACCGCGAAAGCGTCGTAGATATAGGCCCGATGAGCGTTGGCGAACTGGAACGCGTTCGGCGCCACGCCCGACTGGCGTATCACGTAGCTGATGAAGGCTGCCGACCACGAGGTATCGATGATGGCGGCGCGCAAAGCCGTCTCACGCAGGATTTCGCGCAGATCCGGATCGGACACGCCCTCGGCCAAGCGCAGGAGCTGGGCGGCAGAGGTCCGTAACAGCACCGCCTCCTCGGTGTCCTGCGTCGAGGTCGAGCCATCGCGGTAGCCGCGCACCTCGAGCTTGCTCGTGGGGTCGTCGCCGAATACCCCCCGCCAGTATTTCATCACCTGCCACCAGCCTAAATGACCGAGTAGCGCCTGTGGGCTGCCACCGTCGTCCTCCTCGTGCTCGGCCTCCGTCAGGCCGAAGCGGAACAGACGGCCGTCGGAATCAATCTGATGGCCGCCGAAGCGGGTGAACTCGTCGATCGCAGTCTGCGCGATGCGCTGGCCGAGCTCCGTTGGCGCCTTCGCGGCGGCGAAGTTGCAGGTCGCTTGCACGCCATTCCAGAACTTCATGGCCGTGCGGTCGGCCTGCGCAAATGCCGGATGGGTGGCCAGACCGATCGCAGCGACAATGGCACAAACAGAGGCACGCATAATCCCTCCTTGGCAGGTGAACGGCAATCTGAAGTATAGCCCGGCGCGCAGGACGAAGCGCGATCATTCCGACCGAGGATGCAGTCCTCGAGGATTCTCTCGGTATGCGACCTTGGTGGCAACAGCGTCCTCGTCGGCCCGACGCGAACCTTCGTCAGCAATTTCGCATCACTGCTTCCACAAACCTGCGCCTCGTTTGACCAATCAGATTTGTGGAATACCTCACAGGATGAACACGATTGGACAACAGGATCATAGACAAGCCCAGTTTCGGGCTTATCACCAAGGAAACGCCGGTAAAGCCAGTGTGCCCGACGGCATCGCCATCATCGATTCCATTCATGTAGCTGGGCCGCAATCGATCCCAGCCCAATCCATATTCTCCTTCGCTGTCCTGCCATTGGCGGGACCACATGAGCGCTACGCTCGCGGGGGACAACGTCCTTGCCAGGGCGCCGTCATCGTGGCCCATCATCGATCTGGAAAACTTGCCGAGATCACGCGCCGTCGTGAAAATTCCGGCGTGGCCAGCCACGCCGCCCATCAGGTACGCGCGCTCATCATGAACAATCCCGCGCAACAATCCACCTC
>JBEKZK010000192.1:0-9105 GCA_049509935.1 Xanthobacteraceae bacterium
GGACAGATCGGTCAGCGAGTCGTGGCGCGCCATGTGGGCGATCCGCCGTTCCGCCTCCTTGCGCGCCGTCATGTCGAATGCGACGGCCACGCTGGCGTCCCGGCCCTGATATTGAAGCGGCCGCGATTCGATCGCGACGTCGATCGGCGTGCCGTCGGCCGTGAGGTGGCGACGCGTCACCTCGGCGGTCACCGCCCCCCGGTGCCGGCGGAAATCCTCGCGCATGCCCTCGCGATCCTCGGGCGGGCGGAGATGATCGACGGTCATCGACAGCATCTGCTCGCGGCTGTAGCCGTAGCGGGTGCACGCCGCGGCGTTGACGGCCAGGAACCGCAACGTGTCGGTGTCGACGACCCACATTGGCAGCGGGTTTTCCTCGAACAGCAGGCGAAACGAGGCTTCGCGGTGCTTGAGATCGGTGATGTCGACGCGCACCCCGACATTGCCGCCCGTGGCGGTCCGGCGCTCCTCGATCCTCAGCCAGCGGCCGCCGGCGACGCACATCTCATGAGTGCTGTGGGGCTGGGCGTGGTGCGCCAGCCGTTCCCGCAGCCACTCCTCCTCACGGCCGATTGCGTCGGGAACGAACCCCTGGGCCAGGCTGGCGCGCAGCGTGTCCTCGAAGCCGGCGCCCGGCGCCAGCAGATTGCGGCCGTCGCCGAAGATCTCGGCGTATCGCCGGTTCCACAGAACGTAGCGATCCTGGGCATCGAAGACGACCAGGCCCTCGGGGATGACATCGAGGGCGTCGACCAGGGTCGCGTGCGCGGCCCGCGCCTCCCGTTCGGCGCGCTCGGCGCTCGCTTCCGCCGTCCGGGCACGCTCGCGCTGGGCGGCGATCGCGGCGCGCGAGACCACGAGCTTCATGAAGCCTACGTAGTAGGTGTTCAGCATCCGCACCAGCAATCCGAGGAGCAGAAACAGGTTGATCCCCACGCACGCCAGCATCGCGTCGCCCGAGGCCATCAGGCGCAGCGAGATCGGCAGCGCCGAGAGCAGCAGGGTCAGCCTGGCGGCGCTCGGGAAGCTGCCGAGGCAGTAGGCGCTTCCCAGCGAGCCGAGGTAGACCAGAAGCGATACCAGGGCGCGGGATTCGAAATCCGTCATTTCGAACAGCGCCAGGGCCCAGGCCGAATAGCCGGCATTGAGGGCGGCGGTCAGCATGCGCATCCGCGAAATCCGCATGGCGGCTTGCTCGGCGCTCGGCGTCACGGATCGCCGCTTCGACCATTGCAGCAGGCGGATCGCGCTGACGACGATCAGCACTCCCGGTGGCCCGAAGCTGAGGAGCCGCGGCACGGTCGACGGCATCGCGTAGGCGATGCTGATGCTGTCGACGATCAGCGCCAGATAGAGGATCGGGATCTGCCGCGTCAGAATCCGATACTGCTCGACCACGAGCGCCCGCGCGGCCGGGGTGCGGACCTCGCCCATCCTGAACCAGCGCACGATCTTGCCGAGGAGTTTCATGCCGATCCCGCCGTCGCCGGCGGAACCATGACGCGAACATCAGAATTGCCGGTAAAGCGAGGTGGTTACCGGAATGTGAACATCGGCTGATCGCCGGCATGCCGACTACGTAGAAACCCGCGTGCACGGTCCTCCGGCGGCGGCTCGGCCGCGCCGAGATCAGGACGCGCTCAGTGCCTTGTAGACGCCGCTCTCGAACTGGCCGTACAGCTTCACGGCGCGCGGGTCGACGAACGGAAGGCTCTGGGTGAGGATCACGCCCGCAACCCGTCTGGCGGGGTCGAGCCAGAAGTAGGTGTTGGCGAGGCCTGCCCAGGTGAGACTGCCAGGGGCGCGGCCAGAGGGACCCTGCCGGGTGTTGATCAGGAAGCTCAGGCCCCACTTCAGATCGGGGCCGAACGCGCTGGCCAGGTCGACGTCCAGCGATGCGTCGGGTGCCGCCGTCTTCCACAGGCCGGGGACGTTGAGGGCGCCGATGTGATTCTGTGACATCAGCGCCACCGTCTCCGGACGCAGCACCTGGGCGCCGTTGAGCTTGCCGCCGTTCAGCAACATTTGCAGGTAGGCGAGATAGTCGCGTGCCGTGCCGTAGAGGCCGCCGCCGCCCATGAAGAACTCGGGTTCCTGCGGAACCCCGAACTCGATCGGCTCGAGCGATCCGTCGGGCTTGCGCGCGTGCACGCTCACCAGGCGGGTCCGCTGATCGGGCCCGATGACGAACGCCGTATCGGTCATACCGAGCGGGGCAAAAATGTGATCGTGCAAATAGACATTGAGGGACTGGCCGCTCACGGCCTCGACTGCCTTGCCGACGAAATCGATGTTGATGCCGTATTCCCAGCCATCGCCCGGATCGAATGCGAGCGGGGTCGTGAGCGCCGCATTCTTGCAGCTGATGATGCCCGGCAGCTTCGCGTACTTCGCGTAACGCCCGGTGTTAATGTCCCAGATGTCGTAGGTGAACCCGGCCGTATGGGTCAGCAAATGACGCAGCGTGATCGGCCGCTTGGCGGGGCGTAGCTTGGGCTCGCCGTTGCCGTCGAAGCCTTCCAGCACTTGCGGCGCCGCGAGCTGCGGCAGCAGCGCGCCCATCGGCTGCTCGAGCTGGAGCTTTCCCTGCTCGACCAGCTGCATGGCGGCGGTCGCGGTGATCGCCTTGGTCATCGATGCGATCCAGAAGACCGAATCGAGCGTCATATCCGACCCCTTGGCGAGATCCCGCTTGCCGAAGGCGCCCTGATAAAGGACCCCGTCCTCGGTCGCCGCCATGGCGACGACGCCGGCTACGTCCCTGGTCTCGGCGGCCTGACGCAGGACCTGATCGATGCCGGTCTGCGCGGCCTTCTTGACCGCATCGGTCGCCGCCCCGGCGGCCGTGCTCCAGATCTCGCCGAATGAAGCGGCCGCCGAGATCACGGCGGCGGATTTCAAGACGTGACGACGACTCTGCGGCTTCGCGGTCATGAGTGTCCTCCCGGGACCAGAGTTGATTATCTGTTGGCGGCTCGATTGACAGGCGTTCGGTGAACAGCCCGTCCTCGCCCCGGGGATGATGCCACGGCCGGATCGGAATTGCCAGATCGATCGCCGGCACCAGATGACGGGAATACCCGCGCACCGAAAGATTGCGCTTCCATCTTTCGTGATACCGGCAGTCCATCGTCGCGCCGGCGATGCCGCACGTGGGGCGCATGCGGCTTTGCCGCGCGGTTGAAGCCGTCCGCTCCCGCAGCCCTACGAAAATCGTTCCCAGGCCGCTTGGCGCGAGATGCCGAGCGAGCCGCCGATGCCCTCCCAGCTGACGCCGCGGCGGCGCAGCTCGTCGATCTGCGCTTGCAGGACCGCGCGTGTGGCGTCAACCGTCGCCTCCGTCGACTTCAACGACCCGAGCAATTGCTCGTCCGTCATGTCCTCCCACCTGGTGGCGAAGCTGGATGGGGTCGCTTCGAGGATCTTGTTGCACACCCCGACACAGGCGTCGCAGATGTGGACGCCGGGACCACCCATCAGCCGCCCGACCTCGCTCGCCGCCTTGCCGCAGAACGAGCATTTGAGAGTTCTCTCGCGCTTGAACGCCAGCATGCGGCGCACCCCGGCTGTCAACGATTCCTTGACAATGCAGGGAGGCGCGACGCATGTCAAGGATACCCTTGCAGTCTGGAAAAAAGGCGCCACGCCGCTCGTCCAGCAAACGCGATCGTCCCCAGCACCACCGCATTCCCGGCCGACGTGCCGGCGACCGTGACCAGCGCGGCCCGCACCCCTCTGGTCGCGCCGGTGGCGATGACCAGCGTCACGATCGGTCCCGGCGTCAGGACCAGGACGATGGTGATGACCACGAACGCCGTGAGCAGCTCCCAATTCATCGGGTCCTCCTCGCTCGCTTTGCCGGCGTCACTCGTCCAGCATCGCGGAGAAATCGCGGGCGAAGCGGTGCGCGTCTCCGGGCCAGCGCGCCGACAGATAGCGCGCGTCACGCACCGTGAATCCGGGATCCAGGTTCGACGGCGAGTCGCGACGCAGGCCGGCCGGTCCGCTGAGGAAATCCTCGGAGCCGGCCAGCGCCGTTCGGACCTCATCCTCCACGGTCATCGGATAGGTCCGATAATAGCTGCCGAGATAGACGCAGGTGAGCGCCCAGGCGGCGAGCTCCATGGTCTTGAGGAGAGCGGTCGTCTTCCTGCCATAGAGGACGGACCTGCCGGCGACGCCGCGCGACCGCGACGCCAGCAGAGCGCCGTGACAGATCGCGCCCACCGGCTTCGCCCGCATGAAGAATTCGGCGACGGCGGACTGCAGCAGTTGCGATTCGAGATATGGTCGCATGCCGGGCGCGTGGCCGCCCGGAAGCAGCAGCGCCGCATATTCGGCGGGCCGGATCTCGGCATACGGGATGGGGTGGTTGAATTCCGCGCTTTGCGCCATCTCGTCGTAAGCGGACCGGCCATTGGCATCGGCCTTCAGGAACGGCGCAAAGATGCCCAGCCCCTGGCCGGTGACCATTTTCGGATCGGCGCGTCCGGGGCGGCCGTCCGGCGTGGCAAAGACGATTTGGTGCCCGTGCTGGCGCAGCATGCGCCACGGGACCCCGCTCTCGGTCGGGTCGAAATCCTGATCGGGCAGCGGCATGAGGACGGTCGACATCCGAGCCTTCCGTGCCGGCTATGCCAACGTGTGCACGATCACCGGCCCAGCCATCGCGGTGGCCGGTCCGACCAGCAGCGGCGCGAGACTCTGCTCGATCCACGCGAGCATGCGCCGGTTCGCCTCCTCGGCTCCGGCGTGATTGTTGAAGATGCTGATCGCCGTCACGGTGTCGTCGGGCGCATAGACCACATAATAGGCCATGAAGCCTTCGACGTCGCTGATGATCGGAATGGCGCCCTCCTTGATCCTGCGCGCCACCTCCTCGGCCATGCCGGTCTTCGCCTTGCCCGCACGAATGGCGGCGTACATGGGATCCTCCTTCGCCGTTGGGATGCCGGAGATTGCGGCGGCCGTGCGAGCGAAGCAAGCGTCACAATCGTGCATCGCGCCCGGCCTCGGCTCCTCCTGATGGCCCGCCGTCGTCGCACCACGCCGGCGCCTCACATCGGCAACATTCAGATCGGAATGCTGGAACGGGGTTGACCGGCCGTCGAGGGCGTCGTCAGCACGTCGTCTCGGTGCCGGCGGTGGCAACATGGACCGCGTAGTTTGGGGAGAGTTGCCTCGTGTTTCGATTGAATTCGGTCGGCGCCGTGGCCGCGACCGCGTTGTCCCTCCTGACCTTCGCGACACCGGCGTCACCGCAGCAATCGCCGCTCTCGGCGTCGTCGCCGGCCGTCTCCGCTCCCGGCGGTGCCGTCGCCAAGGCGCCGGCGCGCGCCCGTCGCCTGTTCAGGCCGGCCTATGTGCTGGCAACCATCAACCTGCAGTCGGGACCCGGATCAAATTACAATCTGATTCAGGTGATCCCGGAGGGCAGCACCGTCGGCGTCGACACCTGCTCGGGCGGGTGGTGTGCGACTGTCTGGAAACGCCGCCGCGGCTTTGCCCCCGCGGATGCCCTCAGCATCGCGCAGGCAGGCGCGGACGGCAGCTACCCGCCGTACGAGGACGAGCTGGCGCCGGCCTATGCGGGCGGACCCGCCTCCGATGCTTCGGGGCTGACCTTTTCGGTGGGCGCCGGCGTCGACGTGTTGTTTGGCTACGGGTCGAGCTCGCGCTGGCACCGGCGGTGGTGAGCGGTCCCGGGGCAATGCACTCGGCGGTATGATTATACGATTCACGGGAGGGCGCGACTCGGATTCATTGCCGGCATGGCGACGGTATCCCTGACCTTATCGCAGGCGTTCGACCTCGCATTGTCGGCCTACCAGGCAAGGAAGCTCGTCGAGTCCGAGCAGTTGTGCCGGCAGATCCTCGCCGCCGATCCCGGTTGCCTCGCTGTCCTCAATCTTCTGTCCGTCGTCCACGCGTCGCTGGGCAGGAACGACCTGGCGCTGGCGTGCTGTGACCGTGCCCTGTCGTTGCGGCCGGACTTCGCCGAGGCGCTCAACAATCGCGGCGCTGTCCTGCGCGGGCTGAAGCGCTTCGACGAAGCGCTCGCCAGCTACGACCGCGCGATCGCCTTGCGACCGGACAATGCCGACGCGTTCAACAATCGTGGCGTCACGTTGCAGGAGCTCAAACGGCCCGATGAGGCGCTGGCGAGCTGCGACCGCGCACTCGCCCTGCGGCCGGATTTTGTCGAGGCGCTCGGCAATCGCGGCATCGCCCTTTATGCGCTGCGCCGGTTCGGCGAGGCGCTGGCGAGCTACGACCGCGCGCTGGCGCTGCGCCCGGACGATGCCGACGCGCTCAGCAATCGCGGCAACGCGCTGAACGCACTGCGCCGGCCCGACGAGGCGCTGGCGAGCTACGACCGCGCGCTCGCGCTGCAGCCGCACCATGTGGAGGCGCTCTACAATCGCGGCAACGTCCTGCGCGGATTCGGCCGCTTCGACGAGGCGCTGGGGAGCTACGACCGCGCGCTCGATCTCCAGGCGGACCACGCCGAGGCGCTCGCCAATCGCGGCCTCACCTTGCACGATCTGAAGCGATACGACGAGGCGCTGGCGAGCCACGAGCGCGCGCTGGATCTCCGGCCGGATGATGCCGATGCGCTCACCAATCGCGGCGCCACCCTGCATGACCTCAAGCGATATGGCGAAGCTCTGGCGAGCTACGATCGCGTGCTCGGAGTGCGCCCGGACGACGCCGATGCGCTCACCAATCGCGGCGCCACCCTGCACGCGCTGAGGCGATACGACGAGGCGCTGGCGAGCCACGCGCGCGCGCTCGCCGTGCAGCCGGACCACGCGGCGGCGCTCAACAATCGCGGCGTCACGTTGCACCGACTTGGCCGGCTCGACGGGGCGCTGGCGAGCTATGACCGGGCTCTGGCAATGCAGCCGGACTATGCCGAGGCGCTGTGCAACCGCGGCGTCACGTTGGAGGGATTGAAACGATTCGACGCGGCGCTGGCGAGCTATGCGGGCGCCCTCGCGGTGCGGCCCGACCACGCCGAGGCGCGTTTTTTCGCCGGCATGGTGAGGCTCCTCACCGGTGATTTCGGCGGCGGCTGGGCGGACTACGAGTGGCGCTGGAAGGCCGAGTCCAGCGGGATCTCGAAGCGCGATTTCGCCCAGCCGCGCTGGCTCGGCGAGGCCGCGATTGCCGGCAGGACGATCCTGCTCCACAGCGAGCAGGGATTTGGCGACACCATTCAATTCTGCCGTTACGTGCCACTGGTCGCCGCGCGCGGCGCCCGCGTCATCCTGGAGGTCGAGGAGCCGCTTTGCGAGCTGATGACCGGTCTTGCCGGGACCTCGCAGGTCATCGCCAAGGGCGATCCGCTGCCCGATTTCGACGTCCATTGCCCGCTGCTCGGCCTGCCGCTGGCATTCGACACCCGGCTCGAGACGATTCCGTCGGATACGCCCTATCTCCGTGCGCCGATTTCGCGGCGCTGGGACAGTCGCCTGGGGACGGAACGCCGCCCGCGGATCGGGCTCGCCTGGTCGGGCAGTGCGGCACACAAGAAGGATCGGGACCGATCGATCGATCTGCGGGCTCTCTTGCCGCTGCTCGACGCCGAAGCAACGTTCGTGAGCCTGCAGAAGGACGTTCGCGCCGCCGACGCCAAGGTGCTCGAGGAGCGCCGCGACATTCTGCGCTTCGACCGGGAGCTCGGCGATTTCTCCGATACGGCGGCGCTCGTCTCGCGTCTGGATCTGGTGATCTCGGTCGATACCAGCATCGCGCATCTCGCCGGCGCGCTGGGAAAGCCGGTCTGGGTCTTGTTGACGTGGGTCCCCGACTGGCGCTGGCTGCTCGATCGGGCGAGCAGCCCCTGGTATCCGACCGCACGTCTGTTCCGCCAGGACGACACACGCAGGTGGGACGGCGTGATCGCACGTGTCCGGGACGCGCTGCTCGAACAGCTCGAGCAGAGTTCGCGGCAGATTCTCGAGCGCAGCCCTGCGTCGCGTTAAGCTCTCCTACGTCGCGACCAGAGTTGCATGCCGGGCGATCAAATCGTCGCGGTCCACGGCCTTGTGGGATCGAGGCCGGACGACCGCATTCATGGCGCGGCGGGAGGATAAAAAAGAAGACGGCGCCGCAGGGGTATCCCGCCGCGCCGTCCCGAGGCTCAGAAGTGCAGTGGCGAAGGCTACTGGAATGGATAGAAGCGGATCGACGTCATGATGACCTGGTTGTTGGGGCTCAGGCCCTGGTTGGGGGTTCCTGCACCGGTGGTAAGGCCTGGGAACGCGTCCAATTTGATGTATTCATACTGCATGCCGACGGCCAGCCGGCCCAGGTTGCCCTTGTACAGGTCTTGCCAGAAGCCGACCGTGATTTCCTGCGTGCGTTTGACGTTGGCCGTGCACGTCGTCCCGACGATCGCGTCGTTGAAGCCCGCAGGCCCCGAAGCTTGGTTCTCGTTGAGACAGCCGTTGTTGACGAAGCTCGCGTTGCCGTAGCCGCCCTGTGTCGCGCCGATGGTCCACGGGCTGGCGTTGACCTGCTCCTGACCGGCGTAGGCATAGACGTCGAGACCGCTCACCGGATGGGCCACGAGACCGAGGAGAACCTGCGTGGTCTGCAGCGGGGTCAGGGAGCCGTCCGGCCCGATGGTGACGTCGGCCAACTGGCTCGAGCCGTAGCGGCCGAGGCCCGCGCCGGTCAGCACGCTGCCCTGGAAGTCGACGAATTTCGGCCAGACCGGCAGCAGGACAGAGCCGCCTGCGCCCCATCCGGTGTGAGTCTTGTTGTTTCCAGTGCCGGCGAGGGCGGTCGTGTAGACTCGATCCGTGAAGAAGCGCTGCAGGCCGAGCACTTCGTAGTGGCCCCAGCCGGGATCGAGCGCGAATTTCTCGACGATGTCCGGGAATTCGTCGGTCGAACAGGCGGTGGCGCTGTCCAGAAGCCCGCCGGCCTGGCACGCGTTCAGATCGTTGATCGAGAGGCCCGGCGGCACGGTTGCGCCGCCGACGTTCGTTGCCGCCGCTACACCCTGCGACGCGGCGGCACCCTGTTGCGGACCGGTGAAAATCCCGATGCTGTTCGACGGGAAATTGACCTGCGGGGATTCGATCGAGACGGCGA